>JAHFTP010000098.1 GCA_023265495.1 Chlamydiota bacterium | reverse complement strand
TGTTGCTATCGATGATTTTTTTTAGGTCTGTAAGTGAGATCTTGCCGCTTCCCACATGCATGAGAGTTCCTACAATATTGCGCACCATTTTATATAAAAAGCGATCTCCTCGTATCACAAACTGCAAACGGTTGTTATCCAGCGTAAGCAGGCTTATGTGGGTGAGATCGCATACGGGGTCCCTTGCATAGTCTTTTCTTTCATTGCAAAAGGTGGAAAAATCTTTTTTCCCTAGAAGTAGAGGGATCGCCTGCTCGATACGTTCTCTGTGCAAGGGATAGGGGTAGTGCCATGAGTATTTATGATAAAAGGGCAGCTGCCTAGGGCTATTACATAGGAAGTAATGGTATTCTTTTCCTGTATTATCCAGTGTGGGATGGAAGGAGATCGGCACTATTTCTATTGAAGAAACAGAGATATCGCCATCTAGGAGGGCGTTGACCCCTCTTTTGAGCTTGGATAAATCGATATTCCGATCTACCATAAAGTTCACAACTTGTCCTCTGGCGTGGACTCCTCTATCCGTGCGACTTGCTGCTTGTAGAGATATTGGTGTTTGCAGAAGAGTGGATAGGGCCTTTTCTAAAGATTCTTCAATGCTTTTCCCTAACTTTGTTTTTTGCCAGCCTAGGTATTTTGTTCCATCGTAGGAGACACGCATCTTGTAGTTTATCATAGGGGGCTAGTGAGTGCGTTGCATGTAGGCTGTGAACCCTTCTAAGAACATCTGTACGGCAATGAGGGTAAGTACGAGGCCCATCAACCTTTCTGTAGCGATGAGACCTCTTGGGCCGAGCAATTTTTTTAATAAACTGCAACTCATTAAGATAATAGCGCTCCCTATCCAGGCCATGATGATGGCAGATACGGTGATGAAGTCGTCGGGTTGTTGACTTGAGTAGAGCATCACTGCTGCGATCACAGCTGGTCCTGCAACTAGCGGAGTGGCAAGGGGCACCACCAAAGGCTCCTTCTCCGGGGAGAGGGCCGAGTCTTTAGGTTCGTGGATTGTCGAAGGGAAAATCATCTTTATCGCGATCAAAAACAGGATAATGCCTCCGGAGATTTGGATGGTGTGCTGATCCACCTTTAGGGCAAACAGCAGGACGTCTCCGATGAAATTAAAGGCTATGATAATAACTAAAGCAATGAAGAGTTACCGCAGGATAATTTTTCTCTGTAATGCAGGAGGGTAATTTTTGAGCAGGGTGAGAAAAACAGGGACGTTACCTATGGGATCCATAAGTAAGAATAAAGGGAATGCTATAGAAAAAATCTCAGATAATAGTGCCATAATCTTGCCTTTCTTATCTTCAGTATACAGTTGCTGGTGAATTAAATTGCATCCAATTCTATTTTTTTCCATAGGGAGGAAATAAAGGCGTTCTGCTTCGGTGTTAGGTCCTTAAGCCATAGGATGCAGTCTTCGTTTTTAGTGAAGGCGGCCTCTGTCCAATTGGCAGAGCCAAGGAGGAAGATTTCCTCATCAATCCAACACCACTTATGATGGAGGAGTTTTCCTCCTTGGCTCTGTTTTAAGCAGATCCCCTCATTTTCTAGGGTTTGTTTACACGATTGACTGGCTCCTTTAGCGGAGTAATGGTCTAGGGCGACCTGGACGAGGACGCCTCTTCTATGGGCCTCTATGAGGGCTTCTATAAGAGTCGGATGTGTGAAGGTGAACATAGCGATGCAAATTCTTTTTTTAGCCAGGTGAAGAGCCTGTAAAATGTCGCTCAAGGCCTTTTTATCTGTATCCGGAAGGAGGTGGATCTTGGCTCTTTGTCCTGAGATCGAAAAAGAAAGCTCGTTTTCTAGGGAGTATTTTAGGAAATGACTGAGCGGCTCATGTTCCAGAGCTACTACGATGTTATCATGCATCTTCAGCGATTGGGGCGTCATATTGGCCGAGCCTAAAAGGACTAACCTGTCATCAATGACCACGATTTTCCTGTGGGCTAGGCCTCCGGAGCGTATCGGAGCGCAAGGAAAAAAGGATGTTCCTTCCTTCGCTAATTGTTTAGAGCCTTCGCTATCAAAAAAAACCTCCACTTCGATCTCTTGGGCTTTTTTCTGTAAAAGGGAAAGGACGTCGAGGTCTGTAAGGCCGTAGATGGTAATAAAGAGAGACTTTTTTGCTTTCCCTAGATGGTGGAGAAGGATCTGTTTGAGGTTGTGCTTATGGGAGCAGTAGAAGACGATAGGATTTTGCTGTGAGGGGATCGGCGGATGGATAGAGTCCCATACTACAACACCAAAAAATAGTAAAACCCCTGCCAAGGCAAGGGCTTTACTCAGATGAATGCCGGTATGTTTTATTTTGCCGGAGAAAGGCAAAAAGATACCTATACAGTGACTCCGGAAGCTCGCAGTTTGCGAATGACCGTAGCTAAACCTACTTTATCTATGGTTCTCATAGCAGAAGTGGCGAGGCGGAGGGTGATGAAACGATTTTCTTCCACAAACCAAAATCTCTTTTTCACAAGATTCGGCAGGAAACGACGTTTTGTGATTCCTGTGACTTTTAGGCCCACACCTTTTTTCTTCTTTGCAATACCGCGGATGGCATATCTATTGCCTCTGACAGGCGTTTTGCCGGTCACTTGACATCGTTTAGACATGATTTTGACTCCCTTATAATTTTTTTCGTTTAGCCGGAGATCTTAACAGTTTATTTCTAATTGAAGCAAGAATATTTATTGGGCCTGTGTTTCTTTCGAAAGGAGGTTGGTCGTTACTTCTTTTTCCTTATTCTTAAGTGCAATGTGCTAATTTAAAATAGTTTATATAATTTTTCTGTTTACATATCTGTTTATGTTATAAGTAGATAAAATTAGATTGACAGATATAAAAAAATTAGCTATTATTGTAAATAACGCAACAAAAGTGCTATTATGAAAACACGAAAAAATAACAGATCGTCGATTTTCTGTGACCTCTCCCGAGGTCATCATGGTATTTCATGGCGCGTCCTTTCTATAATATTAGTAAGCTCAAGCTTACTAATATAATTAAAAACACTCACATTTATTTTTTAAAAACAAGTAGTCGAAAATAACTTCGGCGTCTTAGTAATTATTACTTAATAATAAATTATTAAATTTTAGTAAAAATTTATAGGTAAGATGTAATAGGAGGGGTTTATGGTAACAGCAAATGTATGTAGAGGTGGGACAGATCAGCCGATTCGTGATCAGGAAGGCGGGTCTCCGGACATTTCCGCGCAACAACAGCTATGGCAGATTGTTTTTCGCGATGCAGTGGGAGGGGGGTGCTTTGCTCCCGGGCCTAGTCGAGTAACTGGGGCGGATGCTGGTGCAGATACGGCAGCTGATTTCTCCTCTCTATCTCGTTATACGGTAAGTGAAATGCAAACGATCAAGCCATCCTATGGGAACGTAGTGCAGGCGGCCTCCCCCGTTTTTGCAGTTGAAGGGAGTACTACGGCATTTAACGCAGTGCAAGGAGGTGTAGCTGCATGCCAGGCTTGGGATAGGTTTGAAGCGGCGCATAAAATCGATAATTCGCCCGGTATGGTGGAGGCGGGAACTGATGTGGCAAGAGGCGCTACACAAATGGCGGCAGGTGCCCTGTTTGCTGCTTACAGGCCGACGTCTGTGGTAGCAGACCTAGCCAATAGTCCGCAGACGATGCACTCGGTTAGTCTAGTAGGAAGAGTGTCCTACTGGACCGGCTTTCTTGGCATTGCCCTTTTTGGCGTTATGTATGGCATCTTGTCCATCTGGTGTGGGTGGAAGCTGTGGCGTTACAAAAGCTTTGAGCAGGATCTGCACAAAGACAAAGATCCAAGCCAGCTTGACGATGCGAAGAATCTGCAAAAATATCTGCAATTCTTTGAAAAAGAACTGGGAAAGACGACGGAGCAAACGGTGCTGGAACAGATGAGAGCCGAACATGGGGAAGGCCTCTCTAACAAGTTGAAACAGGAGGCTCGCCTTTTCCTAAGGGGAGAAATTAAAGCCCTTGGGCGTGGAAGGAAGAAAAAGGTTGTTGAGGCGATCGTAGACCGTATGCTAGAAGATGCTGGTGGCCTTCCTCAAGACAACTCCCCTCTTAGTAGGGTGGAACGGCTTGGTTTGGCTGTGTGTACGGCAAGACAAAAAGCAAAAGACCGGAGCCGGATAGCTTTCGCTGTTTCCGGAGAGTGCGTCCAACGAATCGAGCAGGCTGTGGCTTCTAACCTGAATGGGAGGCTAGGGCAAGAGGATGAGCTCATTAGAAACGAGGCGGTAACAGAGGCGCAAACTCTAGTAAAAAAAGTGCAACAGTCTGTGCAAGACAAAAAGCACTGGAATTGGGTCATTCTTGCCGCCTCCATTATCGGGCTAGCGGCTATCATTATCTCCTGTGTTTGTACAGGAGGGATTTTTCCTGTTGTCGCAGGGGCGTTGTTTGTTTTGAGCGGCGTTCTTATGCTGTATGTCGATTGCTGGGTGTTTTTTAAGCCGACTCTGCAGTCCTCTTCTGCTCCGGGAAAATGGGACAAACCTTTGGCAAGGGCTAGCACGGCTCTTGGTGTAGCTTCCCTGGTGGCAGTGGCCGTACTAGCTAGTGTTTCTTCTGTGGGAATTGTTCCTCTAGTTGTGGCGCTTGTGATAGGGGTCTTGTGGCTGATGACCTCCGGTATCTCCCTGCACAGTCTCTCCAAAAGGGAAAAGAGATTTTATCAGGAGCATCCTTCTTTGGAGTCGATGAGCAAAGAGATGCAAAAGGCTGCCATCGTCAGTCAAGAGACGATTGCTTTATTGAAGCGACTGCCTAAAGCGGATAGAAAAGCGATAAAGGAGAAGGTGGTGCAAGATCTTTTCCCTGCAGATATGTCGAAGAGGGAGTTTGTATGCGAGGAGGATAAGGAGCTAGATCGTAATCATGACTTCGGAGGGGAATTTTTTTACAAAACCCCAAAAGATCCTGCCGTGGTAAAGGCTGTGAAAAAAGTTATGGAAAAATCTCCCGACTTCCCTTCCTTGAGAGGACTGCTTCTGCGGATCCAAAACGCGAGTGAGGAGGATGTCCGTAGCTATTATTCTAAGCGGGTGTCCAAGGAGGAGCAGACAGCAGTGCGGGAGGCGATCTATCGTCAAAGGACTGAGAGTGTGAAAGGACGTCACTTCCTTGATGGGATAAGCAAGATGACGGTAGGAGAGCTAGGTAAGATTTTGTCAGAGAGGCAGGAAGAAAACGCGCAAGCGGATCAGGTCCTCCAAGACGTGTTATCTGAGCTGTCTTCGCAAGAGAATCGCCGGTAGGTATTTGCCCTCTAGGCAGAGAAGATCGATCTTCTCTGCCTTTTATGTAAGAGGGAGAAAGAATATTTGCAAAAATGGGAGCTCTAGTGACAAAATAGGATTTTTATTTTAACAAAGTCTATGAAAGTCATTCTTGCAGAAAAGCCCTCCGTAGCTCGTGATATTGCCGCGCATCTAGGTGCCAAGCAGCGCCATGATGGCTATTACGAAGGAAATGGGTATCAGGTCACATGGGCTTTTGGCCATCTTATTGCATTAAAAGATCCGGAAGAATACGACCCTTCTTTAAAGAGATGGATCTTGGCCACACTTCCCTTTATTCCTAAAGAGTTTGCCTTAAAGGTGGTGGAAGACAAAGGGATCAAGAAGCAGTTTTCTATTATAGAGAAACTAATGAAAGCGGCAGATGAGCTGATATGTGCAACGGACGCCGGACGAGAGGGAGAGCTCATATTCCGCTATATCCTTACGATGACGAGGTGTGAAAAGAAACCGTGGAAACGGCTGTGGCTATCTTCCCTTACGGAGGAGGCGATAGGTGCTGCATTCCAAAATCTTAAAGGAGGCAGCAGCTATGATAATTTGTACGCTGCAGCCAAATGTCGAAGCGAAGCTGACTGGATTGTGGGGCTTAATGCAACACGTAATTTTACTGTGCGCTACGGTCAGGGTAAGACGCTTTGGAGTGTGGGTAGAGTACAGACTCCTGTGCTGGCGATGATAGTCAAACGCGATGACGAGATTCGCAATTTTAAAGCAGAGCCCTTTTGGGAGCTTTGTACAAAGTACAAAGAGACAACATTCAAATGGAAAGGAGATCGCTTCCCCTCGAAAGAGAAAGCAGATTTGCTGCTTGCTAAGGTAAAAGATCATCCTTTTGCTATAGAGAAGGTGGGAAGTAAGAAGGAAAATGAACATCCTCCTCTTCTCTACGATTTAACAGAGCTCCAAAGAGACATGAACCGCAAGATGGGGATGTCGGCAGCAGACACCTTGCAGGTGGCTCAAACCTTGTACGAGCAAAAGTTTATCACCTATCCGAGGACGGATTCTCGTTACCTCACACAGGATATGAAAGGCCAAGTGGTGAAGACGCTCGAGAATTTACAAAAGATAAGGCCTAAAGAAATCGGAGCTTTGGATCTCTCGAAGCTAACCTTTTCTAACCGCATTGTGAACGATAAAAAAGTGGCCGACCACCATGCTCTTATCCCTACAGGGAAGCTGCCGCAGGGGCTTCCGGTACAGTCTCAAGCGGTCTATGACGCTATCGTAACAAGGCTTATTTCTGTATTTTATCCTACTTGTATTAAGTTGCAGACAACGATTGATGGTATGTCTAATGAAGAGCCATTTCAAGCAAGAGGTGTCAGAGTGGTGGAGCCGGGCTGGACGGTGCTGTATCCCAAAAAATCGGAAGAGACTAAATCCGACTTAGAAACGCAGGAGCTTC
>JAHFTP010000097.1 GCA_023265495.1 Chlamydiota bacterium | reverse complement strand
GCCTTAGCAAAAATCTCCTCAGGAGAAGTTTTCTTTTTCAAACAAGAAAATAACCCCTCTGTTAGAAAGCTTGCGCTCCCCGATTTCTGGCTAAAAATAGTAGTAATACTACACACAAAATTACCTTTAACTTTGTTAATAAAAACCAAATACTTACATGAAGAATTTTAGTTGAAATCCTCTATACATTCAATAAAACAAGTTTTTTGATACAAAAACTAAAATTGAGAAAACTCGTTTTCCAAAAACTATTTTTCGACGCTTGACTTTAACGAAGATTTTACGCGATACTTTTCACTTATGTTTTGCTACAAGCCCAGGTGGTGAAATTGGTAGACACGCCAGATTTAGGTTCTGGTGCCGCAAGGTGTGTAGGTTCGAGTCCTATCCTGGGCAAAGTTTTTGTGTGACTTTACAGAAAAAAAATTCTTCGCTATAACCCAAACTTTACTTTGTAGTCTCATAATGAATTTTTTTGTACGCCTTTGTCTTTTACCACTTCTTTTGTTCTCAAGCAAAAATTTTGCTACTGACCCCTCGTATACATTCTATGTGATCTCAGACGCCCTATTTTGGCATGCATCAGAAAATGGTCTTGCCCTCGCAACTAAAAGAGAATCTCCCTCCTCTCTTAAAAGCCGCGTGGTAAATCCGGAGTTTGCCTGGGATTTTGGCTTCAAAATAGGCTTTGGAGCCATTTTCACCCACAGAGGATGGGATCTATCCCTCTCCTACACATCGCTACACACTGATGCACACTCCCATGTAAAGGGCCCTGTTTTGGTTCCTCAGTGGATCCACCCCCTTTCTTTTTCCTCCCCTAGTGCGTACGTGGACGAGGCAGATCTCCATTGGCGCCTCCACCTGGGCGTCATAGACCTCCCGATTAAAAAAAGTTTATCCATCTCCCCCAGCTTCACCCTTTCCCCTTACATAGGCATTAGAGCAGCCTCTTTAAGGCAAAAAGACAATATGTCCTATAGGGGAGGAACCCTATTTCCCGGCGGAGAGGACACCATACGTATGAAAGACAAGTTCTTCGGCGTAGGCCCCCTTTTGGGATCGCATTTGCAATATTTTCTCTATAAAAAGCTCTCCCTCATTGCAAATGGCTCAATATCTTTAGCTTATGGCTCTATCTACCTACACCAAGATGAAGATGCAACACTTGGCATCGAAGAGAGAATGAAAATCCACTCGATCTTCCCCGCCGCCAAGGCCTTTACAGACCTCCTGCTCGGGCTTAATTGGCAAGCCTCCTACAAAAAGCTCTCTTGGGATGTGTCCCTATGCGCAGATGAGCTATTTTGCTTTGGACAAAACCAGCTCATGCGTTTTGTCAACCCCTCATCCCCTGGCCTCTTTATAGCTAACCAAGGAGATATCTCCCTTAGCGGCTATAGCTTACGCATGCTATGGACCTTTTAGCCCTCAGACTTTGGCGAGTTGTTTATAAAATACGCACATAAAAACTTAATTTAACAACAAATGAGGAATAAATAAATATTAACGATTGAAATTAATGCAAATTACAGACATAATCTGCGCAAAATTCAGGAAAAAAAGTAACAATAGGATCATCTCGTATAAGAACATAAGGTTCTTACACCCAGGCCCCAGGAAAAACAGGTCTTAAACCTCTAAGCTTTTACCTTATACAGAAACCACCTATCAGCAATTAAATATAAACAAAAACAATTGAATTAAATTAAATGGTTATGTAAAATATTGATTATTAAGTTAGTTAGATTTAGTAATTATTAAAATAATAAACAAAAAAAAGGAAAAACCATGACAGCATTATCATTTAACCCAACATTACCCACTGTAACAAAATTAAGCGACAAAACGAGCTCTTCTAAAGGTGAGTCTTCTAAAGGTGAGTCTCCAGTAAAGGCTGCCAAGAGACTGCATTCTACGAACCATTCTATTGACGAAGTTCGCCATCCAACATCAGCAGAAACAAAAACTGTTACCGAAAGAATATCTGACTTTAGGGAGAATCAAAATCTGATAACACCTCGTTCGCCCTTGAATCCAGTCCCCAGCCCTTCACCTCTTTCTGGAAGGACTTCAAGAGGGGGCTTCTCTCCTACTTTATTTCCTAAAGGCGAATAAAAAAACCTTCCTCTAAAGAGGAAGAAACAAAAAGATCGACTCCATCTCAGCTGGAGTGAGTCCACCGTGAGCAGCATAAAAGTGCTGCTCAAATCTATTTTTCTCTTTCCACCAAATAGCTTCTTTTTCGTAGGGCAGAATAACCACATTTCCCACTTTAGATAAAAACACCGAAGAGACCTCTGCTCCAAAGAGCTTTTGTTCTATGAGCTCGCTTACGGGAAATACCTCTGCTTTTCCGTGGAATAGTGTTTTAAGATCTGCCACGACGGTGTCTATGTGATTTTCTTTGATATGAAGGAAAAAGTCTCTGCAAGAGCCCGCAGGGACCTTGTATTTGCCTTGTCTATTCGTCTGCAGATGCTCAAAGATCTGCGGGTAGACTTCGTTGAGATAAAACGTCTTTTTAGGGTCTACATCCACCATGCCGTGATCTGCGGTGATGAGGCAAGCCACTTTCTTATGTGTACATCTAGCCGCCGGCAAAAAGTGCTTTTCCAAACTCTCAAAGCAGTGATGAATCGCTCTTATAAACTCAGGGGACCCTATGCCGGTGCGATGCCCTGCTGCATCAATATCGCCAAAGTAGGTAAAAAAGTAGGAGGGGTGAGATCCCTTTGGCGATAAGACAGCCTCGCGCAGCGTTTGCAGCCCTTGCTCCCACTGCATGTAGGAAAGATGATGAGCTCCTTTACTGAGCGCTTCAGAATAAGGGGAGCTCGCAATGTTTTCCTGCTGCATGACAAAGGACTCTATCCCCTGCTTTTTCATATCTTGGTAGATCGTGCGCGCAGGGAATAGATTCGTGGGGGAGATTTTATCTCTTTCTAAAGTAGAAGAGACCTTATCTCCTGCGTACGAATACAGAAGGGGAGCAATCATCTGATCCACGAAGGGCTCATAGTAAAACCATTCGTAGACCCCACTTTGCGATGGAGTAAGTCCTGTGTGAATATTAGTGATATGCGCCGCTGTCGTCGATGGAAACTGCGATGTGATCTTAGAGACGATTCCCTCACTTTCACACTTTTGTAAAAAGGGAAAATGGTCTTTATTCTCCTCAAAAAAGCGCCAGCCAAAGCCGTCGATGACAAAGACGATAACCATATCGTAGAGCTCCTCTGAGAGGAAACAATCTTTGGGTAGAGCTCTTTCCTTCCCTTCGCCACTTAAAAGATACTGTCCTGTATGTGCTATGCGAGAAAAACAGTAGCTATCATACAGAGGCCTGCGAAACGAAGAGGAAAATGTAGCGCCGGCTACCGCCTTTAACGAAGAAGAATTGATCATACCTTTTATCACCTCGTAAAAAAATTGTAAGATAACAAGGACGCTCATTTTTCTCTCTATAGAACTGATCTTCTCTCCTGTTTATCAAGAAAACACAAAGATATTTTTACTGTTTGGTAAATATTTATCTTTTGCTAGTCTGCTGCAAAGTCACTTACGCAACAGTAAGGACCTGCAAACAAAAACCATATAACGAGATAATCTTATGAGACATGCTAGACAAGTCCTCTCCTCTATTTTTCTATCGCTTACCTTTCTCTCCTTTTCTTTTGCTGACACCGACGCAACGGCGGAAACAGAGGAAAATAATGCGCCTCGCGTAGAAGTAGAATCTAGGCCGATGTCGCACGATAAAAAAGAGATGATGCTCCAAAGAAGGGCTCAAGAGGCGTTCAAAGAGCAGCAAGAATCTCAGCAAGGACTCATTCGCAGGGCAAAGTGCACGTCCACTACAGAATTTATGCTAGCACCGGCAAAGGCTGCCACATTTCTTCCTTGCAGCGCAGTCAGGGCCGACTCTATCCACTGGCTGACAAGCTCTTCTCTATATGGAGATGTCGTAGAAATCGAAGATGGATCCCAATGGAAGATCTCTGCCAATGACGCATATAAAGTCCTCTATTGGCATAGTGGAGACCCCGTAAAAATCATTCCTAACACCTCCTACTTCTCCCATTTCAACTACTATGTAGTGAACCAAATTACGGGAGACTATGCCAGAGCCAACCTATTTCTAGGCCCTATCGCTCTTGGCCCCTACACACACTGGATTGTAGCAATGGACCGCACTAACAGACAGCTTTTCCTAGAAAATGGAACGAGCTGGTACGTGTCTTCCTCTGACGACTACATCTTCGGGGATTGGGAAATCAACGACACAGTGATCATCGGCGCTAACCCTACATGGTTCACTTACTATGACTCGATCCTTATCAATGTAAACATGAATAACTTCGCAAGATCCTATAAGTTTGAATAACTGAGCACAGAAGGAGATTTTCTATGACCACACCTCCCCTATCAAGCACCATCAAATACGGACAAGAATCGCGCATGCCACGGGATGATTCTTGCTGCCCCTATATAAGCACTGCAGTGAAGGTAGCAGCTGTTGTTGTTTCTTGGATCGCAGCTTTTGCACTTCTCCCTGCAATAGGTCCTGTGTCTTTTGTGATTCCTGTGCTTACTTTGATCACAGTTTTGGGATGTTCTCCTCACGCCTATGCGATGGACGTCAGCCCGATCTGGCTATCGTATGCACCTGTGCATACGGTGCATAGTGTTCCGACTTTCTTTCCGGACAGAGTATCTTCCTTTTCGACCGGACATGTACCGGTAGGTGGCGGGCATATCCGATAATCGTGCTTGAGAAAAAAAAGGATTCTTGATAAGAATTTTTTATAGCTAATTTTAGCAACACTTACAAAAGGAGCCAAGTCATGAGTAAAGCTAAAGACACAAAAAAAGAAGATAAGAAAAAACCACAAAAGACAGCTAAAGAAAAAAGAGCTGCCAAACAAGAAAAGAAAAAGGCGAAGTAGTCCTCTCTTTCGGGCCAGTTAACAAGGTTAATTGGCCTTTTGTTTCTTGGTAGAGATTCTTTTACTCCTCAGAATGAGCATGCCTACGTAGAGCCAATACTGCGTGGTAAGCTAGCACAACGTCCTTTGCCATTTTAGAACCGTCCACCGGACAGGTGGCTCATTAGTTCCCGAAGGCACTACGTAGTAAATCCTTCGCCGAATAGGGAAAATTCTTCCTTGCTTGTGATAATAGTAAAGGAGCTTAAAAACGGTACCTTTCCTCCCTTGATGTTCAGCTAAATATTTGAACTCTTCAGGAGTGAAGCCTCCCCTATGTCTTCAGCATAGGGGAGGCTTCACAGCTTTGTTTTTCCATAACTAAAGCAACCAAAGACTGGCTAAAGACAGGTAGATCGTCGTGGTGACAACATCTGCCAATGTCAGCACGATGGGGCCTGAAGCCACCTTCGGATCCAACTGCCTCGCATGTAGAAAAAGAGGGATTAATGACCCCATACTTGCCGACAGCAGGATCGATGTCGTAAGTCCTACAGCTATCACGCAAGAAGCACCTACGCCACTGTCCCATAAGAGAGAGAGAACCCCTACGATCACCCCGCTAGTTGCCGACATCAGAGCAACAATCTTCACCTCAGAAAATACGCGCACAAATATACGTCGCCAAGACTGTTTTTGCTTGCGCAGGAGCTGTAAGCTCTGCGTCATCGACTGCATAGAGATCGACTCGCTAAGTGAGAGCACCAAAGGAATGAACATCGCTAAGATAATCACCTCAGAGAGTACAACCTTAAAAAAATGGGAAATGATCGCACAACCGATCCCTCCGATCATATTGCAAAAGATCCATGGCATCCTCTTTGCATATCCTTTGAGCGGATGGCGAATCAACCCCTCCTCTAACGAAATCCCCAAGAATTGAAAGATGTCCATGCTTCTTTGCGATCTGGCAATGTCGATATTCTCTTCTAGGTAGAGCTGGACGTCAATGACCCCGCAAAACCTATGTTTTTCATCAACAACCGGCAAAGCAAGTAGATGGTGAGAGGAGAGCGCCTGCATAGCCTGTTCTAAGTTTTGGTCTTCCTTTAAACAGACCACATTCTTTTCCATGACATCGGAGATCCTCTCCTCAGGATCTTTGAGAAGCAACGTCCTTGTGGGAACGACCCCAATTAAACAGTCCTCTTCGTCAACTACATAGAAGTAGATGATTTTATTATCGATGCGTTTTCTTCTTAGAGAGGAGAGAGCTTCTGCAATCGTCTGAAAAGGCCTTACGATCGTCTGCACGGGAACGACAAGATCTTTTACCTTGCGAGATAAGTCTTTATGCGACATTTTTTTGCCCTTTAAAAAATGTCAATAAACTATCTAAAAAAAAATAGTTTTTCAATAGAAGGTTGTAAAAAAGACAAATCTACTCCGGTTTACGGGGAGGGACATATGGGCGGAAAGAGGAAGAACCGGTGGGCCTCCCTACAAAACTCACCGGAGAGAGAAGACCTCTCGTCGAAGAGGAAGATAAAGCCCCTTCAGAAAGCAGCGCATCTGTAGGGGACAAAAGCTCGTGGGCAGAATCAGACCTGATGCCCGCCCCTAGACGAGACAAGCTACTCTCCGCTCTAGAAGACAAGAACTCTCTAGCAGAGTCGTGGCTTATAACAGAACTCGATCTCGTCTCTTGCAGACCAACATCGGTTAAGTTTACGCCCTGCTCATCTAAAAACTGCAAGATATTGACAATCTGCTGCTCTTCAGGTTTATAGTGACCGCT
>JAHFTP010000096.1 GCA_023265495.1 Chlamydiota bacterium | reverse complement strand
ATAGCTTCTGTCCGATCAAAATACAAATAGCCTCCACTAGGGAGCCATAGTTTTCTTTTGATAGCTTTTTCTATTTCTCTTTCGACATTAAATCTTTCAAACATAGGAGCCTTGTCTCTATAGAGCTCCACTTTTAGATTATGTACGGTGATATATTTTTCGTAGAGACGTTTACACCTTTGGAAAGTGGCGTAATCATCGACAAGAAGTCTGTCGAATTTTTTGTCCACAGCAGTAATCACTGCGCGTTTAATCAAATCAGACTCTTCATATAGGCAACAAGCTCTCGATGCCTTATGGAATCCATCGACAATCCCTTGCCATGTTTTTAGCAGGTCTGTGGCTTCAGCGATGAGCTCATCGGTGGAGGCGTTCACGCTGGCTGTCCTGCAGATGAGGCCCATATCTTTAGGCATTTCAAAAGCACGGATGAGTTTTTTGAGGCGATCTCTTGCGGAGGGGTCTTCAATTTTTCTTGAAACGCCTCTATGTGCCGCATTAGGCAATAACACCAAGTATCTACCGGGGATGGATATGTTGGAGGTGAGCCTTGCTCCCTTCGTCCCAATCGGTTCTTTGATGACTTGCACAAGAACGGGCTGGTCCATTTTCATGAGCTTGGAAATATCTGCTTCCTTGTTTTTTTTCCCTTTTTCTGCGTTGAGGTCGTGCTCCCAGTCAAAATCCATCTCAAAGAGCTCTTGAAATTTTTGAGTGTTTTCAATGATGTCGGAGATGTGAATAAATCCGTTTTCTCCTTCATGGATATCAATAAAGGCGGATTGTATGTTGTGTAAAATGTTGGTGACTCTTCCGCGGTAGATGTTTCCTACAATGGGACGATTCATCTTTCTTTCTATGATCAGGTCGTGGAGTGTCCCATTTTTTAAAACAGCGTAGCGCGTTTCTTTTGTTTCGATGTTCAAAAGGATTTCTTGCATGAGTTTCCTATCTAGTAAATTGAGGAGCGAATAAATTATTAACTAAAGATTCTATGGTAAGAGAAAGGCTCTTCTTTTTCCATAAAAATCCCCACTTCCATTTTTGGAGAGGGGATCTGTATTTAAAAAAAATGTTGCTTGCTTATTTTTTCAAGGAAAGAGTGTTCTTTCAGGTGGATAGCCGAAAGAAAGCTTTGCTTAAATGTCTTTGGCTGGCTGAGACCATGGCATTTAATGACGATCCCCTCTATTCCGCAAAGGAGAGCTCCCGCATATTCTGCATAGTCGAACCTCTGCAAAAGAGAAGAAATCTCCGGGGAATTGACTTTCTCTTGCAGTTCCTTAAAAATAAAGGAGGCTATTCCTTCTGCCGTTTTTAAAAAGATGTTTCCCGTAAAACCGTCGGTGACGAGTACGTCAACGGTACCGTCAAATACATCTCTTCCTTCCTTGTTGCCTTGGAACATAGGGTAAGAAAAATTTCGGCTGAGCTCGGCTAGTGCCTCATATGTTTTGATATGCTCAGGAGTCCCTTTTTGCGCTTCAGACCCAATATTCAGCAGTCCGACTGTTGGCTGCAAGATGCCGCGGCTTCTTTGATAGGCGATCCCCATCATGGCGAACTGCAAAAGATGAGATTTTTTGCATATCGTAGTAGCCCCTACATCTAAGACGGCGACTTCTTTGTTTTTACAAGGAATGACTGTCAGCAGTGCAGGTCTTGCGATGCCTGGAAGTTTTTTCAGCGTGGTAGCAGAGCAGGCGAGCAGGGCTCCTGTGTTGCCCGCAGAGATGAAGGCGTCAATGCGTTTTTCTTTCAAAAAACGGATGCCTTGGCAAAGGGAAGAGTTTTTTTTCTTTCGTATCGCTTTGAGGGGGAGGTCGTCCATGAAAATCTCTTCTTCTACGGGAACCAAAGTGAGATTGGCCGGAATGTTTTCCGTAAAATGTTCCGGCCTGCAGAATACGACAAAATGTGCCTTTTCTCCTAGGTCATCGCAAGCGGCAATGACTGTGCGGAGCAAGTCTTTTGCAGGCATGTCACATCCTAGAATATCGACTCCGATACGTGTGATGGGATTGTCTGCAAGTGGGGGGTTACTCTGCTTGAACATGGATGACGGAACGTCCTGCATAGAATCCACAATGGGGACAGATTCTATGAGAGAGACAAGCGTTATTACAATTCTTACAGCTCGACATGTTCTTCGGTTTTTTTGCGTGGTGCGCTCTACGAGAATTTTTGCGAGCATTGGACATGCGATTACGTGGTACTGCCATGGGAAAACTCCTTAAAATTTAGCAAAAGCTTATACAACAAAGTCAGTTTTTATAAAAGGGGAAATAGTTAAAATTTTTATTTTGTATCCAAGTCTAGATTAGCAAAGGGGAAATAGGCATCTTCCTTTTCTGAAGAGGGGGCTTTAGTGAACTTTTTCATCGTATCTCTTTCTGGGCAATGGCCACCATTGCATTCGGTAAACTGAGGGACTTGCAAAAGGATGTCTTCTCTCAGTAGGGGGACTAGATCAAATACGCAAGATTTAATTTCAGAAACAGGTTCTGTATGCATAAAATCTGGCAAGCAGATAGGCACTTCTACCGTGCTATTACAAATAGAGCACGGAAGAATGGCTGTTGTTTCTATATGAAAACGGACAATGAGATGGTCACTGGCCAAATATGCTTCTCCCCGTATAGAAACAGGGGAAGAGAATGTGAGATCTTCTTCCTGGATCTCCAAGAAGTCTGCAGAGACCTGGCCTGCAAATTTCTCTGCCTGTTCATCTTTGAGTCTGTCGGTGTAAATCTTGAGTTCCATAAAAATTCCGTTAAAAGTGAAAGGAAAATCATAGCTTCCCACTCGATTAACTGCAACTGGTTCGCTGGTAAAGTTCTTTCTTTGGTTTTAAGAAGCGGCTCTTTATCCTATGTCAGATCTTTCGAAGAAAACCTCGCAAGAAATAAAAAAAACTTTACATCTCTCCTGTCTGCGTCGTATGTAGGAGAAAAAGGGAAGGGGGAAATAGCCGATGGCAAAATCAGTGGGTCATACAAAAGAAGCCAAAGAAGAGTATAGAAAAATTCTAGAGTTTTTGCGTAGAGCTGATGCGAATGAGCCTATGGATCTCAAAGAGATGCTCCGCTCCTATGTACAGCTATTTATTATCATCAAAAACACCTTAGAAACGGGAAGCCTTGAGGAGCAAAGAGAGTCTCTCTTGATCCTAAGTGAAGTTTTTGACCTCTTTGTAAAAGAGTCAAAAAAGCTGAAAGAGAAAACCGGGGCTACGGAAAGTGACATCATAAGAGTTGGGGAAAATCCCAACTTCTTCACTCCGGAGCAGTGGGGGATGATCCAAGAGGCTAAGAATGAGATGAATAAGATGGGTTTATCTCTCACCGACGTCCTCTACAAAAGAATAGAATCCTAATTAGACATTCTTTCTTGCTCATTATAAGGTATTTAGTGATAGATTGCTCTTGTGTAAAATGATTTCTACTATCTGTTAAGATCCTTTCCTTTATTTATTTGCATATTATAATCTCATATTTTTAAGTAATTTATGTAAAATCGTTCATTTTTTGCATTAAATATTGTTTATTTGCCTTTGATTATTTGATATAATTAGCAATAAGAGTATTGCGCAAAAGAGGTTTTATGAGTTCAATCCCTCCAGTGAGAAGAACCTGCCTACATTCTATGGGACGTCCTGTAGGTAGTGTTTCTATGCGTACTAGTAGTAAGCAAGGTCTGGTTACGAAAGTAAGCTCTCGCATTCTATCCAACAGGGGCAGCTTCTGTTCTATCTGTTCTAAAAGACTAGTTGGTAGGGTGGGGGGCAAAGGACGAAGAAAAGAAGATGATTCTGTTCAGTCCGTTCGTACGAGAATGCTCTCCCAAGTCCCTACAGCCACTATGACAGCTCGAGCAGTTTATCCTGAAGCGACCCTAACAGCAACAGAGATTCCTGAGTCAGATGGGCCGATTGCTCTTTCCGACCGAGGGGTGAACAAGTATTTACGGGACGATTTAGCAGACGGATTGAGAGATCAGTATGTACTGCTTAGAAGCAGTCTGAAAGATAAAGGGGTAATTCCACCAGATGCTAAGGATGTGTATTTTAGTTTGTCTATGGGGCTTGTTTCCTGGGAGAATGAGGATGGAACAAGAACTGTACTCGATAAAAAGGATGCTTTTGGAACGGACGCGCAGCTATGGGATG
The DNA here is from genome assembly GCA_023265495.1 of Chlamydiota bacterium. Lineage (GTDB taxonomy): Bacteria > Chlamydiota > Chlamydiia > Chlamydiales > Rhabdochlamydiaceae > JAHFTP01. The sequence continues at coordinate 2,586 of JAHFTP010000096.1, read as the reverse complement.
AGTATCGTAAGTTAAAGGGCTTTGTCGATAATGTCTATCCCAAGCAGGTAGGAAGCAATTATCAGAATTTTAGTGCCACAGGCAAAGGAGTAGAAGGAGGCCTTCGCGCTGCAAGAAGAAATACTCCTGTTCTCCATTCCTCCATACCTAGGGACTTTGCAGGAAGTAAAAAAGCTGTGGCAGAATCTATGGCGGCAAGTGGGCTCTCGCCTACGGAGCGAAGAGATGGCCTGATGAGAATTGCAGCAGCAGAGAAATACGTCACTACCTTAACAGAGAAGCTGCAAGCGGCGGTAAAGGCTAAAGGGAGAGAAGTACAAACGTTACAAATGGATCCTTCTAAACAAGCAGAATGTCAAGCAGCACAAAGAGATTTGAATAGGCTAAAGAGAAAATTAGCAGAGGTAAAAGGAATAGATCTGTATGTGCTCTGCATGGGTCTTGGTTACGTGATACCGGGAGCGAATGTAGATGAAGCGAGAAAAAGAGCGCTTTTACTCAGAGATGCTGCAGCCAAAAAACAGACAGATGCATGTGATGAGGCAAGGAGAGAATCCTCAGCAATCAAAAGATTAGTTTCTCCTGAGCCTCCAAAGCCTGAATATGATCCGGGATTTGATGCCGACGTAGGAGCTACCGTGCTCAATTGTCTAGATGGTAATGCAGATCCGAGAGAAGCCTATATGGCTTACAGTTCCGATGCAGACTGTACATTAAAAGCGGATAGCATTTTAGACCTTGTCATGAGAGATGTGATCGCTATGGACAGAGACTCTTCTAGCAGCTATACAGGAGTAGATTCTCCTTCTGGTAGACATATACTCGCTGATGTGGAGGCCTCTTCCCCTTTACATGCTGCATTGACTACAGCGTTGACTTCCTCTGCTAAAGAAATGAAACAAATAAAAACTCGAGTAACAAAAGGCATTCCTAATGCTGATGCAACATTCAAAGACAGGAAGCCGAAACAAGTGGCAACAGCCGTTGATGAAGCTGCAAGTACTGGCAAAGCACCCAGCCCTCCTCCTAAAGAGCCAAAGGGTCCCCCCTTGCCAGGGCCGGCGGGACGCCACATATAAAAAAATGGGGATCTAAAGGGGACAGGTCCCCTTTAACCCCTTCTGTTTTTTTTAAAAATCCATAACATCCGTCGATGTCATATCTAAAAAAGAAAGGATATGAGAGGCAGCCTCGCTGCTGGCTTCTTTATCTCCTAGGATCTGTTTGATCTGCCGGCAGTCTTGCATGCATGTGGAGCGGGTAGAGTCGTTGTAGAGCAGGGCGTGTACTGCGCAGGAGAGTTTGTCAAAGGTGAAGTTGGGGCCGATGAGCTCTGCAAATACCTCTTTTCCCATTAAGATATTAGGCAGGCTGTAGTAGGGGAGGTAGATCTTTAGAATGCGCAAGGCGATGAAAAGATCTAATGAAGATACCCCATAGGTCACGACTGTGGGAGCGCCGTGCAGGGCAAGCTCTAAAGTCACTGTGCCGGATTTGGCAATAGCCATGTGGCAACAGTGCATGAGGTCATAGCTTTGGCTGCGATCTACAAATACAATATTTTCCCCTGTAGACAGTCCTTCTTTGCTAAGGTAAGAGAGTAAAAGAGAAGTGAATTTCTTCTCAGAGAGTGAGATGGCAAATAAAAAATCTTCTGTTTGGGAGAGCAGCTCCTTCATCAGCTTGGCATACAGGGGGAAGTTGCGCTCGATCTCTTTTTTTCTGCTACCTGGAAAGAGAGCGACCACTTTTTTTTGGGGGGGGAAGTGGAGGTCTTGGTACTGCATGTTACGTATTCTATCCACAAGGGGATTTCCACAGTAGTGGACGGGGAAAGAAGGAGAGAATAGTCTCTTTTCTGAAGGGAGGATGCAGAGGAGTGCATCTACGGTTTTTTCTATGAGGGGAATTCTTTTTTTGCCCCACGCCCAGACGGAAGGGCAGATGTAGTGGATGATCTTCCCGGTAAATCCCTTCTTGCGCAGATGTTTTTCCATGCGCAGGTTAAAGCCTGGGTAGTCAATAAAAACGGCGACAGAGGGTTTTTTCTCTAAGATAGCATGTGCTATTTGGTAGAAGCGGTAGAAAAGCTTTGGCATGGCGATAAATACATCGACAAAACCCATCACCTGAAATTTTTCCATCGGCACGATGACATCCATGCCGACCGACCTCATCTTAGGGCCGCCAACGCCGCATATGCGCAGCTGCGCCCTTTTTGCATATAAGGCGCGCAGGAGGCCCTCTCCGTGGAGGTCTCCACTATGTTCTCCTGCAAAAATGAAAAGATCGTAGATTTTTTTTTCTTTCATAAAAGGCCCAGCTTGCTAGCTAGCCAAAGGGCCCCTTCCTGAAAAACTTCGGGAGAGGTGCCATGTCCTTGATGTCCTATGGAGGGCTTTAAGAAAAGCTCTATCTGCGGGGAGCGGATCTTTTTTGCATAGGCGGCCTCTGTCAGCGCATGGATAAAGTGAAAACACTCCGCCGTACCAACTCTTGTGTCGTGGTTGCCTATGTAGAATCGGACTGTTTTTTCTGCGAGGCGCCCTAGCAGGTGGATGAGATTAAGGGATTCGATGGTAGAAG
>JAHFTP010000095.1 GCA_023265495.1 Chlamydiota bacterium | reverse complement strand
AAAGACGGCTCCGCCAATAGGATTGATCACGCCAAACACAAGTCCTGCTAGTGCAGATATGCCTGCATTGGCAGCTGTTCCTGCTAGAACAAGAGGGATTTGGCATGCAGCACTATTGAGGAACTTCGTTGCGTCCTGTGTTTTTTGCGCCAACGCCGGTGGAACTGTCGTTGTAGAAGAAGTTGTTGTAGTTGGATTAGCTGAAGTGACTGTAGACATAATCATTCTCCTTGGAATAGGGTTATTTTGAGAAAATACGAAGAATATCTGAATCGTATTATTAAGACAATATAAAGAGTGTTTGGCTAAGGAAGGTAGTGAGTGGAAATTTTCTTACATAGAGCGAGGGCTTCTTTTGCCTCTATACGTTTTTGAGGGTCAATGACTAACATGGATTTTATCAGAGGAAACATGGGGTGAGTATGATATTTAGGATCTATCCAATCCTCTGAAAGCTTTTGTATGATATGAAAAAAATGCATGGCATTTTCTTTTTCAGGAATACTAAGGTTGTTCTCTCCAAAGGGATGTCTCTCTTTAAAAAAAAGTGCGTAAAGCACGCAACCCGTCATCCAAACATCTACTTTGGGGGTAACAAGGGGGATGAGCTTTTTTGTAGAATGCAAATCGCTCTCTATTAAAATGGAGGTTAATTCCGGGGGGCAGACGAGAGGGGTGCAGTCAAACAGCGCTCGATATTTCTCCTCATGGAAAAAACAAGCAGCATTGAAATCGATGATGTGGGCTGTAGTTTTAGAAAAGGGCGATTGTAAGCGTACTAAGATGTTGTCTAATTTAATGTCGCGGTGGATGATGTGAGCCTCTGCCATGGCATGCAGTCCTTGCAAGAGATCCAAGGCAATTGCTATCTCGTCTTCTTTGCTTAAAGCTGGAGCTTTAGGGTCTAGCAGGTCATAAAGATTTTGCTTCATGAGAAGTTCGGTAATTTCAAAGAATTTGATTCCACTGGGAGAAGTAAAAAGAAATAGGTCTACCAATTGTATAATGCCGATGCGTCCCTGTAATTTTTTTAAAAAGAGAGCCTCTCTCCACGCTCTTTCGAGATTGCCCTGTTTAAATTGCGCTTGATCCTCCACCGTATTTGGGTTTTTGATAGTTCTTGGCATGGTGAGGGCATAGGCAGAGCCTGTTTCTAGATCAAATGTTCTTGAGACATATTTTCCTGTGCCTATTCCTACAAAATGTTCGACAATGTCTTGGACGACGTAGATGTTGCCTCGTAGGGAATAGAGAAGGGCATGGGGGAATTTAGCTTTGTTCATTATATAAAGACTTCTCATCTGGGAAAGGGCTTGTTTTTCCCAGGCGTCTCTTTCTGCGGTGATAAGATCAATGGCTGCGTCGAGTCTACGAAGCGTTTTTTGGTAGGTGAGCTGTCCTGTTTGAAAGGATTGTAGAGAGACTACTTTGTTGGTTTCAAAGTCGGTAAAGAGGGCCTTGCTCATATGAAAGAGGAGTTTTTCTTTGGCCTGTGCAAAGTTTGCAGTGAGCCTTTTTTTTCTTGCGGCCAACACTTGCGGCAGATATTGATCCAATGCACGCACTAGTGAGTCGCAAAAAGCCAGTGTAGCTTTTCGTTTCTCTTCAAGTTCTAAGGAAAGTGGGGCCTTGGGGAAAAGCGTGTGGTAGACATGTAAGGTGGACTCTAGCCATTTACTTGTTTCTAAAAGGGCTTTTTTTGTCTGGATGTATTTTTGCTCTAGCTCCGTTTCTGTAGGAGAGGAGGCTAGTGTTTGTACGATCTTTTGGGTGGGCCCTAGTACTTGATCGCTAACGATGTCTAATGCCGAAGGTATTGTCCCTCCCTCTTTAAAGAATTGCGTGAATGCTGTTTTGAGAAGATTGGCATCAACTTCAGTATTGAGCATCTCTTCTAAGATGTATGCAGTCGATTCGTCTAAAGACATACCAGAATACCCCTTCTTCTTTCATTTCTTCTTTCAAGAAAGAGAGATATTTTCAAGAAAAGATTTTCTCTATCCTGTCGAAAAAAAAACTCTCAGCTTTTCAAAGAAGGATTTTTTTCTAGGTGAGTTGTGATCTTTTTCCAGTTCTGCAAATTCTCTAAGTAGTTGCTTTTGTTTTTCTGAGAGATCGACAGGTGTTTCGACGGTGATTTTAATTAACAAATCTCCTTTACCCTGTCCATGAACATTAGGGACTCCTTCATTCTTTACTCGCAGAACTTTGCCTGATTGCGTTCCTTCGGGAATGGTTACCTTGCAAATATTGCCATAGATGCTAGGGAGCTCTTTTTTACATCCTAAAGATGCTTCCGTAAAAGACAGAGGCAGTTCAAGGATGAGATCATCCCCATCTCGGGAAAATATTTTGTGGGGCTCAACAGAAATATAGACATATAGATCCCCTGCAGGGCCACCAGAGTGGCCTGCATCCCCATAACCAGCAAGACGCAGTCTCATGCCTGTGTCTACACCTGGAGGGACTTTGATTTGGACGGTTTGCTTTTTCCTGACTCTACCTTCGCCTCGACATTCGGAGCAGGCTTCTTTAATCATTTTTCCTGAACCATTGCATCCGGGGCAGACGGAGGTCATGCTAAAAAAACCGCGGCTTTGGTGGATTTGTCCTCTACCTGAACAACGGCTGCATCGGGAAATGCTGCTAGGAGAGGCAGCACCGGATCCATCGCATTTTGTGCATTGTGCGTAGTTGGTTAAGGCCGCTTCTTTTTCTACGCCTCGGACCGCTTCTTCAAGAGACAGGGAGAGGTTCATCTTCTTGCTGGTGCCTTGTCTTTCTGCAGATTCAGCGCCGCCTGAGTCGAATCCAAAAAATGTTTCAAAGATGCTGTCAGAGCCACCACCACCACCTCCGAAGGCGCCCATGAATGTGCGCAACGCATCTTCCATATTTGAGAAGCCAGCGCCATGAGCTCCGCCTCCCATTCCCCCTTTTAAGGCGTCGGCTCCATATTGGTCATAGACTTGTCTTTTTTTATCATCGCTTAGAACTTCGTAAGCTTCAGAGATTTCTTTGAACTTTTTTTCCGCTTCAGGGTTTCCTGGGTTTTTGTCGGGATGGTACTTAAGCGCGCTCTTGCGATACGCCTTCTTAATCTCTTCCGGGCTAGCGGTTTTTGTAAGGCCTAAAACGTTGTAATAATCAGACATAATGTATGATACCTATGTAACTTTGGGCGCTTGCGCCTATGAGAAAAAAGCCATTTTAATAAAAACACGACTTTCCTTCAAGCTTTTAGCAAAAAGGATTGTCGAGTGCTAATTTGGATGGTTAGATAAGGCGGGTGCTTTTAATTTTTTTATATTTTAAAGCGGCTTTTGACTTAGCTCTGCTTTTCACAGAAGGCTTATCATAAAAGCGATGTGCTTTAGCGGCCTTCATAATCCCTTCTTTATCAAGTTTCTTTTTTAGAGCTCTAAGAGCTTTATCTAGAGGTTCACCTGTACGAACTTTTACACTGGGCATGTATAACTATTCCTAATGGTTAAATTTCAAAAATAAGTAAATCCGTTAATTACATGGATTCATGTTAGCAAACTACCAAGATATTCTTCAAGATGCAAAAGACCAATCTGAGAATCTTCCTATAGACAAGGAGGATCTCTCCCTTATGGATTGTGAAAATACACGAGATCTAAGCTGTGTAGCTCCAGGGAGGAAAAGTGAGGTTTTTCCTGGAAGATGGGAAGAAGGTATTGGGGTAAATGGGCTAAAGATGGTTTAAGCAGGAGGTTGGGGGAGGTTCGATCTAAGGAGGTAAGAACGGGGTTATGAGCCAGTGTGAGTAGGTAGCTGGTGTTTTGGCATTGTTTTTTTAGCTCTTCTAAAGAAAGGAACTGATGAGGATCAGTAGTGAGAAGTCCCGTGACAGGGTTTATCTGGCCTCTCAGAGTAAAAAACAGCCCGCTCTTGGCTTCTAAGGCTAGGAGAAAATCTCCGCGCACTTGTGAGGGGATATAGGCGAGTGGAGAGTAAAAGCTCAGTAGCGGTTTTTGCAGGGCAAAGGAGAGCCCCTTAGCGATGGCTACGCCAACGCGAGTTCCTGTATAGGATCCTGGGCCGATACCTACAGCTAGGAAGTCTAGGTCTTTGAGGCGTACGTTGTTTTGAAATAAAATATTTTCTACGCATGGAAGGATGGCAGCAGAGAGAGAGTTGTTATGGGGAGAAATGAGGTGATCTAGGAGTCTATTTTCTGCAAGAAGTCCTATTTGATAGAGATCTGAGCTTGTATCTAAAATCAGGGCTGTCATAAAAAGGGTTAATAGTTGATCCGGATATTCTACTCGATCTCCAAGTGGATAGAAAGAGAAAAACTTGTTCTAGAAGAACCGGTTCTCAAGGATTTTTTTGTTCTATTGCGGTATTTTGAGAGAATTGTTAGAGTTTTAAAGCTTTTAGGTCAAATTTATTATACAGTAAGAAGGTGAGTTTTGGACTACGAAGATATACAAGATGAGAATTCCTCCGACGCAAATGCTGATGAGCTATTAGCACAGACTATAGAGGACTCCGTTAGAAAAGATCTGCAAAAGAAAGATAAGTCCTCGCCTGATCAGGCAACGCCTCTGTTTATTATTCCTTTAACGCGCCGTCCTTTCTTTCCCGGTATGGCAGCTCCCCTTGTTATAGAGCCGGGGCAGTTTTATGAAGTGCTTAAGAATGTGGCCAAGTCAGAGCATAAATCGATGGGGTTATTTCTTACAAAAAATGAGGAAGTAAACATCTACAAAGTGGGTTTTGAGGATCTGTATTCTGTTGGTGTTCAGGCAAGGATTTTACGTATTATTCCCATGGAGCAAGGAGGCGCCCAAGTTGTCCTCAATATGGAAAAGCGCATTTCCATTGTAAAGCCTGTGAAGAGTGGCAAGTTTTTAAAAGCAGAAGTCCAATATCATGACGACATAACAAGCAGCTTGTCAAAAGAGCTCAAAGCCTATTCGATTAGCATTATTACGACCATTAAAGAGCTTCTGAAATTAAATCCTCTTTTCAAAGAAGAGCTGCAAATCTTTTTAGGGCATTCTGATTTTACAGAGCCGGGCAAGCTTGCCGATTTTGCTGTTGCTCTAACAACAGCTACGAGGGAGGAGCTGCAGGAGGTGCTGGAGACTTACAATCTACAAGGAAGGATTGATAAAGCTCTGATCCTTCTCAAGAAAGAGCTGGATTTAAGTCGATTGCAAAATAGCATTAATCAAAAGATTGAAGCGACCATTTCTAAAACGCAAAGGGAGTTCTTTTTACGGGAGCAGCTCAAAACGATAAAGAAAGAGCTTGGATTAGAAAAAGAAGATAAGACCTGTGACATAGAAAAGTTTGAAGCGCGCCTAAAAAAAAGAAAGGTTCCGGACGATGTAATGAATGTCATTACAGAAGAGCTGGAAAAACTCGGTGTTCTCGAGTTGCAATCGGCTGAATATGCTGTTTGCAGGAATTACCTAGACTGGCTCACAATAGTTCCTTGGGGGATGATGAGTGAAGAGTGTTTAGATCTTTCCCATGCAGAGAAGATTCTTAACCAAGATCACTACGGTCTCAAAGATATTAAAGAGCGTATTTTAGAGTATATCAGCGTAGGCAAGCTCTCTGGCGGAGTAAAGGCCAATATCATAGGCCTTATCGGCCCCCCCGGAGTTGGGAAGACTAGCATAGGAAAGAGCATAGCCAGAGCCTTAGGACGACAGTTTTATCGATTCTCTGTGGGAGGAATGCGAGATGAGGCAGAGATCAAAGGACATCGCCGTACGTATATCGGAGCGATGCCGGGAAAGCTTGTGCAGGCGCTTAAATTTACACAGGTGATGAACCCTGTCATCATGTTAGATGAAGTAGATAAGATGGGCAATAGTTACCATGGAGACCCCGCATCGGCTCTGCTTGAGGTGTTAGACCCTGAGCAAAATAAGGACTTTTTGGACCATTACTTAGACGTGCGCTGCGATCTGTCGCATGTGCTTTTTATTGTTACGGCAAACGTGCTCGACACGATTCCTGAAGCTCTCAAAGACCGTATGGAGATTTTACGCCTCTCCGGATACATTTTAGAAGAGAAAATGCAGATTGCGGAGAAGTATCTCATTCCGCGTAATCGTAAGAGTATGGGATTGAAGGTTGCTGATGTGGCCTTTACGGACACGGCTCTTAAAAATATTATCAACGGCTATGCAAGAGAGTCTGGTGTAAGAACCCTAGAAAATTATGTGAAAAAAATCTTGCGCAAAGTGGCGCACAAGATTGTAAAAGAAGAGGAAAAATCTAAGTCGAAAAAGCGAAAAATAAAAAAATATACGATTTCTGAAACCAGTCTTACGGAGTATTTAGGTAAGCCCATTTTCACATCAGATCGTTTCTATGAGAAAACACCGATTGGCGTATGCATGGGACTTGCATGGACATCTCTTGGTGGAGCGACACTGTATATTGAAGCTATTAGGGTGGGCTCTGAGAAGACGGAGATGAAGCTGACAGGGCAAGCAGGAGATGTGATGAAAGAGTCGTCACAGATTGCTTGGTCCTATTTACATAGCAAGGTCAATGACTACGCGCCGGGCAAGGCATTTTTCGAAAAGAGCCAGGTGCATATCCATATTCCTGAAGGGGCCACTCCAAAAGATGGACCATCAGCGGGGGTGACGATGGTAACAGCGCTCATTTCTCTCATTAGAGAGGAGCCTATACTTGCAGATCTCGGCATGACGGGAGAGCTCACCTTAACAGGAAAAGTGCTGCCTATCGGGGGAGTGAAGGAAAAATTTATTGCAG
>JAHFTP010000094.1 GCA_023265495.1 Chlamydiota bacterium | reverse complement strand
ATATTGTTTTAGATCCATGATTTTTTCCTCTCCTCATTACAAAAGCGTTAAGATGACTTCTGGTTGCGCACGGCGTTGTTGATGATCGACTGCACCTGGCTGATTAAGTTAGAAATAGATTCTCCAATTTGCGTAACTTGGCTCATAGAAAATTGCAGAAGTAAGAATTTTCCGGGAGTGGCTTGGGATATGCGGCTAGCTACAGCTCTCACTTGCGATACCACAGCACTCTGCATATGCATATACTGTTTAATTAGCGTGGCAAACGTAATGGTGGCCCATTGACTTTCTGGCATTGTCTACTCCTTGTCTTTTATTTTTTTGCGTCGATTCTAGAGATTACTTTTTGCAGGGCAGCATATCCATGGAGTAAAATACCATAGCTATCAAAATCCTCAGAAGCAGCTCCCTGGCGCAAGATGTTTTTTATCTCCTGGATTTTTGTTTCCACCGTTTTTGTCATTTCCTGCTTTTTCCCCTTATCTTTTTTCAAGTCTTTTTCTAGATCAAACTCAAAAAGCATTTTTTGTTTTTTTTCTAGACCGAACATGTGCATACTCCTTTTTTGACTTAAGTTATTGCAGATTGTAGTTAATTCTAAATTTTATTCCATCTTTTTCTAAAAGTACCACGTTGGATTGGATTCCTGTGATGGTCATGCCATCTAAACTGTCTCCTAACGTGAAGACCTTGCCGTTGATCACTACAAAAAAGTGTTTGCTATCTCCTTGAGAGAATCCGGATACTTGGTATTGGTCAGAGAGATCCATGCGAGAGGTTTCCGCTGTGGTATAGACGACAAAGTTCTTCACCATGCGCACGCCGGGAAGTGCCTTGAGTTTTTGCAGTAGGGATGTATAGTCAGAAGAGTCTTTATCATCGACTCTTCCCGATAGGACGAGCTCTCCATTAGTGAGCTGGAATGTCACTGCGCTAAAGCCTTTTTCTATGAGTAGCCCTTGAATTTGTAGGTTAAGATTATTTTCTACGACTACCTGGTTATCTAAGAGGTCGAGGTAGGGGAAGTTCATGTTAACAAAGTCGGAGAGAGCTTGGGCTTGATCTAACGTCTGCACATAGCCCCTTAATACGAACTTGCCGGCGACGGGCGAGTGTATAGTGACTGCTTGCCAATCGCTATTGGCAAGGAGAAGGGCATTCATGTTTTGCCATACGTATTCGTCAACAACGACATTATCTTCTACATTCCGAATAAAGCTCATCGATTTGATCGTGTAGGATAGTTCTTGTCTTTCAACGGGGGTAAGTACATGTCCTACCAAAAATAGGTTTCCTGTGGGCTCATTGAAGGAGAATTGGACAGCTGGATAGTTTTTGAGCCCTTCGGCGATCTGTTCGCTTTCATTTTTGACTATAACGACAACGGGTTCTGTTTTAAATAGGGCAAAAGTGGAGCTAAATAAAGCGATGATGGCTACCGCGAAGCTAAGAGCAATGACTATGTGCTTTTTTGGGATAATCAGATCTTTCCAGCTTTTCTCCTCTATTACGACCTCTTCTGCGGTAACCATTTCTTCCTCTATGAGACTGGGAGTGGAAAGTTCTTCTTCTTTTGCTGCGAAGATAGAAGGAGGAGAGACAATGGTTTCATGTACTTGTTGTCTGTCTATCACTAAGAACGAGGTCGTGCCAAGAGCGATGAGATCTTGTGAGGAGATCTCTTTTTTTTCCATCGCGAGCGAGCCATTAATAAGAATGCCGTTTCTGCTGCCCAAGTCTTCTATCCATACTCTCTGATCTTCATCTACGCTAATGCGCGCGTGCTGCCTAGAGACGCTGAGGTCGTGGAAGACGACATCGCAGAGGTTAGCATCTTTTCCTAAAATGTAGGTCGAACCTTCTTGCATGCTAAACTCGGCGCCTGCATTAGGTCCTGATATAACCTTTAAAAGCCACCTTGAGGTGGCGGACACTTCAAAACTGATGGCAGAAAGGTCCTCTCCCTCTTCCAAAAGGGGGGGGGCTTCTTCCTCGGAGGGGGGGGCTAGGGGGGATTTCTCTGTAAAACGAAAAAAGGTGCTGCCAATTTGTAAGATATCCCCTTCTTGCAAGAGAACGGCTTCAGTAATGACTTTCCCATTTTGAGTGGCGGGGTTGACAGAGCTTAAGTTTTCTAACACATATCCTTCAGCAGTTAACCTGCATATGACATGTTTTCTAGATACCATAGGATCTTCTAGGACAATGCTTACTTCATCAGGGTCGCGTCCCAATACCCACTCTTCCCCTTGGTCAAATGGAAGAACCACGCCAGCTAGGGGGCCTTCTTCAGCGATTAGATATCCAGTCATGCGTTTGTTTCCGTATTATTTAAAGTATGCTATCTTGCGCAGCTTTTTGATGGCGTTTGAGTTCCTCTCGCCAATAATCCACATAATTGACAAAATCTTCAATGGTTTCTTTAAATTCTCTAAAAGTACTGTCATACGGGATATTCTGGCTGAGTGTCAAGTTTTTCTCTTCTTCATCAAGGCCTATGACATTGCCTCCGGTGCCTTGGCCAAGAAAGTTGGCCCTCATGATATAGAGAAATAAGTCTTCTTTTTTTTCTTTAGGGCACTCTCCAATCACTGCTTTTATGTAAAAACCAGGATCTAATTCTTGCAGGGTCATCCTACAATCAGAAAGCGACAGGGCATAACACTTGTTCTTGTCTTTGGGGGCAAGAGCGCCTAATTCTAAGTCGGAGCAGAGCTTTTCTAGATGTTCTTTTAACATGCCATATATCCTTAAATAGGCTTGTTTACCGGATGTGTAGCGTTTTTAAGCCATTATTGCCAAGGAAAAAATAGGAGATCTATACCATTAGACTCTAGCAATTTATGATAACAGCTGTTTGTTTAAATTCAATGTAATTATGAAATTAAAATTGTTATTTGATATAATAAAATTAATTGAAGTGAGGGATGTGTTATGATTAAAGATGATATTAATAAATTAATGGGCAGGTTTAGAAAGGAAGTAAATAGTAATTCTGCTATCAATTTGGTTGATCTATTCAAGCAATCGCTGAAGATTTTCGAAGAAATCAAAGATGTTATGTCTAAGGGAGATGATGAAGAGAAAAAGGAGGCTCTCCAGCTTATGACAGAATTGCATGATTTTTTGCATAATGAAAGTCTGCGTCTTGCAAAAAAGACAGGCCTGACAGAAGATCAGCTGGCAAGGTTCGCAGAAAATCCCAATAACTTCTCCGATTCTCAGTGGCGCTCTCTAGAAATGATTAAAACAAAGCTAAATAAAAGCGCCTCCGAACTTGCCCACATAATGAAGCAAAATGCAAAAGCTCCCAAAGCAGACACTCCTATGGTGGCTGAAAGTAAAAAAGCCACAAAAGAGGAAAAGGTACACAAAAAATACAGGTCTTCTAAAAAAGACCGTTGGATGAGGAGTTAAACACCGATCACGCGGAATGTGAGCGTATGATTTGTGGTGATTTTTTTTCTGTGATGCTGTCCTTATCTACAATGATTTCTTTGATTGTAGGGTCGGAAGGAGCGTCAAACATCACATCTAAAAGTAGCGTTTCCACAATCATTCGCAGTGCCCTAGCTCCGGTGCCTGTTTGTTTGGCTTTTTCTGCCATAGCTTGTAGTGCCGGCTCAGTGAAAGAGAGCTTAATGTTTTCTTCTGCAAACAGATGTTGATATTGTTTGACAATGGCGTTTTTTGGTTTCGTTAAAATGTCTACTAAGTCGTCCACTGTGAGCTCATTGCAGTTGGCTATACTGTTGAATCTACCAACAAATTCAGGGATCATACCAAATTCGATGAGGTCTTCCGGTTCTACTTTAGATAGAAGATAATTGGTTTCCGTTGCATCAAAAGTTCTGCTATCTGCAGCATCAAAGCCAATAGTAGTTTTTCCCAGTCTTTTGGCTATCATTTTCTCTAGATGAACAAAAGCTCCGCCTACGATAAAAAGGATATTTTCTGTGTTCACCTTGATATATTCTTGGTTGGGATGTTTTCTCCCTCCCTTAGGGGGGACATTGGCAACGGTGCCCTCCACAATTTTAAGCAATGCTTGCTGTACGCCTTCTCCGGAGACATCTCTAGTGATCGACACGTTGCTCGTAGTTTTTCTGATTTTGTCAATTTCATCTACGTAAATAATGCCAAGTTCCGCTCTAGCTACATCATAATCTGCAGCTTGTACAAGGCGAAGGATAATATTTTCCACGTCTTCACCCACGTAGCCGGCTTCGGTAAGGGTTGTAGCGTCAGCAATGGCAAAGGGGACGTCTAGAATTTGTGCTAATGTTCTGGCTATCAAGGTCTTTCCAGATCCTGTAGGACCAAGCAGAAGGACATTGGATTTGCTGTATTCCACACCATTTTTTTTGTTTAGGGAGCGAATTCTTTTATAGTGGTTATATACGGCCACTGCAATGGTCTTTTTTGCTCTTTCTTGTCCTATGACATACTCGTCTAAAGAAAGACGAATCTCTTTTGGCTTTAAAAGTTTAAGTTCATGGTGGACAGGTTTCCTTTCCACTATTTCCATGCAGAGTCTTACGCATTTATCGCATATAAAAGAGTCTGGCCCTGAAATGAGTTTTTCTACAGAGTCTTCAGGTCTGCCACAAAAAGAACAGGTAGGTATGGCTTTTTCTTTTGTCGTCATGGATTTTTTACTTCTGCTTTCTGTGGTTGAGAGGCAATCTTGTCAATAAGTCCGTACTTTATAGCTTCTTCTGGATTCATAAAGAAATCTCTTTCCGAGTCTTCAAAAATTTTAGCAAGAGCATTTCCTGTTTGCTCAGACATGATTTGCGCACACATTTGCTTTAATATGAGTATTTCTTTGGCTTGAAGTGCGATGTCTGCTGATGTGCCCGTCACTCCACCGCTTGGTTGGTGGATCATGATCCTGCTATTGGGAAGGGCATAACGTTTTCCTTTAGTGCCTGCAGCTAAAAGCAAGGCAGCCATAGATGCTGCCTGTCCAATACAGTAGGTGTTAATCTCATAACCCATGAACATCATTGTATCGTAGATCGCCAGCGCTGCTGTGATATAGCCGCCTGGAGAGTTGATATAGAGATTGACATCTTTTTTAGGGTCCTCAGCTCGGAGAAATAGTAGCTGTGCTATGACTGTATTGGCGACTTGGTCATTAATTTCCGTTCCTAGAAAAACAATACGATCTTTGAGCAGGCGTGAATAAATATCCATCGCCCGTTCGCCGCGTCCAGTGTCTTCAATGACATAGGGAATCTGATACATGTGCTGTCCTTCCTGTTATGAGAGTTGCTGCCCGATTTTACTATCTACTTCATTAAAAAACATATTGCCCTTGAAGGGAAATATTACGCAAGAGGGTTGTTAAGCGATCCTTTTACTGCGTTAGTAATGATAAAATCTTCTGCTTTCTCTAGCACAAGTCTTGATAGGGCTTCTGCATGCTTGATTTCTGGCTTCTGGTGGTAATCTAGCATCTGATTAGGGTCCATTAATACCTCTAATGGGGTGCTAGCAGGTGCAGGCAGGTCTTTGGGCGAGACAGAGATCTGTGCATCAGCTAAGATCTTTCTGCAAAGGTAGAACATCCTTACCGCCTTCTCTGACTGCTGGTAAATAGAATTAATGGTGTTTTTTCTCCCTTCATTGTCTAAGTTTTTCCAATATTCTTGAAAGTTGACATCTTGACTGAGCTGTCTTAGCCTAAACTGGGTCTCTTTTTCAATTAAAGTAGCGGGTAAATCAAATGGATAAGTAGTGAGTAAAAACGCATTTACCTGCTCGCGATGCGCTTCTTTTACATGATCATCTGCTTGCTTGGTGAGGAGTTTCTCAATCGATGCTTGCAGCTCTTCTTCGCTGTTGACGCCTAGATTTTTCAAGAAAGTTTCTGTCAACTCGGGGAGCTTTGCCAAATGGATAGCCTTCACTGTGATCTTCGTCTTTTGCGGTTTGAATGCTTCTTTTTCTTCAGGTTTTACATCGTCATCCGGGCAGCTAATACCTTCTGCAGAATCGCCCACTTTCTTGCCTAGGACGAGATCTTTCATCCACTTAGCCATATAGGTGTTTTTCACCTCAAATCGTGTGTCTTTAAATAGACTTACATGGGGTGTTGTTTCCGTGATATCTACATCTAGGACCACAAAATCGCCTTCCTCAGCGCCACGGTCTTCTACTGGAGTCCAGTGCGCGAAGAAAAAGAGTACTTGTCGTATAGTTTCTTGCACTTTTGCTGCATTCACTTCAGGACGAGCAACCTCTTTAAGCGTACATTTAGCTGGATCAACTGAAGGGATTTCTGGCTCTACTTCATAAGTTAGAGTGAGGTGGGCTTCTTCCTTGGAGTGGCTTTTCATAGAAAAAGAGGCTTTTGTCTCTCTATTTAATCTGGGTGTTTTTGCAAGAGGCTCACAGGAGCGAAAGGCTTTTTCCGCAATACATTCTTGCCATTTCCTATCTATTTCTTTTGGGTAGTTTTTTGCGATGATCGAGTCTGGAGCTCTTCCTTTGCGAAAGCCCGGCAGTGTTACTTCTTTAGCCACTGCTTTGATAGCTTGGGCGCGCGCGTCTTCCACAAGTTTTTTTGAAGCGTGCACATCGAATTCCACTAAGCTTCCTGGTTTTTTTGCTATGGTAAAACGCACTAGGTCGTTACTGAGTTCTTGCAATTGTGTGCTGACGGAATTCATATGTCTCCTTGTAGGAAAAACGTTAAAGCGGGTGATGAGGCTCGAACTCACGACCCTCACGTTGGCAACGTGATGCTCTACCACTGAGCTACACCCGCGAGATTCTGTAAACTAGTATCATTAATTAGCGGGTGATG
>JAHFTP010000093.1 GCA_023265495.1 Chlamydiota bacterium | reverse complement strand
ATAGGGTACTGCTTTGGTGGGCTCTGCGCGCTGGACCTAGCAAGAGCTGGAGTTTCTCTAGCCGGTGCTGTGAGTTTCCATGGTTTGTTACATGCTCCTGAGTATGGTAAAAAAGAAAAGATAGCCGCCAAGGTGCTTGCCCTTCACGGCCATGATGACCCGATGGTGCGCCCGAGTGAGGTGCTCGCTTTTGAACAGGAAATGAGCGAGCAGCGGGTGGATTGGCAAGTCCATGTGTATGGAGGAACGATGCATGCATTTACCAATCCTATAGCGCAGGATCCAAGTGCCGGCACTGTGTACAATGCAGTAGCTGATCGGAGATCTTGGATCGCTATGGCGCAGTTTTTTCACGAACTTTTTCAATAACTCTGAGGATGCACATACGCCTTATCTTCTTCATTTATAAATGGATGCTTGATATTTCTTTCATGATGTATTAGACTAGTCAAAATCAAAATTGATCTTTATTTTATGTCTATCGGCAACATACAAAGACTTCGGATACCGTCCTCACCTTCTCCCTATATAGAGGGTTTTCAGCATTACTTGGAGCATATATCTCGAAAAATTTGGGCAGTGGTCATTAAAATAGACAACTTTGTCTCCAAATTTTTCTTAGAGAAGATGGAATATTTTTTCACATATCCTAAAGAGAAAATCAGAATGATCCTCTCCCATCACTATAAAGTGGAGTGGATGGCAAAAAACGGGTCGAATAGCAATTATTTTCCTGCTTTTGAAACTTCTTTACAGGAAAAAGAGTTGCTAAGCCAAGAGTTTGAAATGACCCCTCATTTTCGGGATATACAAAAATTCATTTCTATTTTTCAAAAGGCGCATTCATGGAATGAGATAAAACCTTGGCTAGAGGCTCTGTTAGAAAAAGGAATGTGTCATGGTCTTGCTCTTTCTGCGCTGAAGCATGAGAGATATTTTCCTTATGAAAAACCTATGATTGAGGATTTTTTTTCTCACATTAAGCATGAGGCCACCTTTCTTCAGCTGATCTATCATTTATGGAGTCCTTTTTCTTTCATTGATGACTTAAACAAACTGTCTTTGGATTTAGAAGTCATAGCGGAAAAGTTCTTCTTGCCAAGTGGGGAGATGGACGAAGACAAGACCTTTTATTATTTAAGAAAGGCTTATCCTAACAAATCGAGATTGCATATTCGCCAGCGGCTTGAAGTATATAAGAGGCTTGTAACACGCGGGGATATGAAACGTTCTCCAGAAGAAATGCAAGCGCTGCGGCAGGAGCTTTCCCATTTCAAAACGCAATACTTTCTCGAAGAAAAACAGCAAGATTCCCTTCCCTTTATTCCGGGAAGCCGGATGGATGAGGTCCTATTTTGTCCGGGGAAAGACTATTCCTCTAAGGGGCAACAAGAGCTTCTCCATGATTATCTCCTTGCTCATCCCGGTGCATATCGTGTTGTTATTTCTGTTTTAAACCACGCAGCCCATACCATATTTATCAAAGTGTTTCCTAGCGGATGTATTGTCTACGACCCTCACTTTAGAAGGCAAGGTAAATGGTTTCGTTATCCGAACAAAAGTGAGGGGATCAAAGAAACCCTCAAAATGTTAGAGATTGCCGTTTTGCCTCTATGGTGTGAGCGGGTGTTATTTAACCTATATACGATCACTTATTGATCACAGAAAAAAACATAGAAAATTTTCTCCTCTTATGAGACTATGACCTTAATAGGCGGCTATGGTAGCATCGCAAGCTCCGCGCAATTTTACTAAGAGGTAGTGTATGAAACCTGTGGAAAGGCAAAAAATCTGTTCAAACTGTGATGGTAGGATTGCTTTTGAAGCAGACACTTGTCCCTATTGCGGAACGCCACTCATCCAACAAGAATCTAGTACCTCTAGGCATACTATGCTCTCTCACCAGTCGATTGAGGATAGCCTCACTTCGCTCTATTCTCCCCCGTATTCCAATAAGAGCTCCTACATGAAAACAGACCAACCCGCCGCTCCTCAGCCCAGAGAAGCCTATGCACAAAATGCCCACGCCACCTCGATGGGAAAGGCTCCTTACGCCGCCCAACCTCGCATGGAGCACGAAGAGAAGGTAGAAGACAAAAACAGCTTTCTTTCCCTTTTTCTCTTTCTCCTAGGGAGCAATCTCCTCGTCCTAGGCCTTATCCAGTTCTTCTTTTCCGAAGAGGGGGTTCTTAGGCTCGAATGGGATGCCAAATATTGGTTTATCTACTGCTTATTTGCTCTACCCCTTGTCTATCTAGGGTTTAAGAAGATGAAGCAAGTGGCTCAGCCCTCTCAAGGCCTTTAGTCCCAGCGCTCTTTTATTTAAGTCGTTCCTGTTGTGATATTTGTATTTTCTGCCCTATTCCTATTTTACTAAGTTCTTATAGCATTAATAATTAGCGTATTTAATTATGTTGTATAATTATTAATATAGATAATAGATATAATTAAAATTAATAAAAACAGGAAAAAAGAATGTCAGGTGAAGTGAGTCTATTTAGTCAGATAGGGGCATGGTTCGATGGCATTGTAGGAAATACAGCCCAAGCTCTCGGTCCTACTGCCAAAGTAACAGCTGCTGCCGGTCGGGTATTTGTGGAGCTGGAAATGGCTAAAAGAGGGTCTATAGGTGTTAAGAAATCAGGGGAGTATGCTCTGCAAGAAAACTATTTTCCTATGCCAAAGCAAGATATCGGTAATGGGAGTTCTATTAGCAGGAGGCTATCCTCACCTACTAGCGTATCTTCTTTCACTGCCCCGTCCGCAGATGACGATGATCATCGCTCTACTATTGATTCTCCGGGTAGTCAATCTATAGGAGAGGGGGAGACAACTGTTGAAGACCCAGCTCGCGCTAGTACGGATACTAAAGTAAGCTCTATTGCTCAACAAACGCTTGGTTTAACGGGAACTGATGCTGAGAGTGATCATAGGTCGCGTAGCCCGCCCCCACTTACCTCGACTGCTTTAAGGGAGATTCTCATGGAATATCTAGAGAAAGGTCCTATCTATAAAGAGGCCGCCCGTACAATAGCCAGAACCAAACGTATCACTTTAGAGTAAGACTCTGCTTCCATCGATTCCTGCCTATACAATATCTTCTATTAGGGAGATATTGGTTCTAAACTTAGTCATTGGCTCCAGTAGCTCTGGCTCCTTTTTAGGAGGAGTTGGGGGCTGCTGGGGCATAACCATCTCAAATTTAAAGATAGCGTGAGCGATCTCTAGCTTGATCTTCAAGCTGAAAGCATCAAAGAGAGCAAAGGCTTCATGCTTAAATTCCAGGAGAGGATCTTTTTGTCCCACGACGCGTAGGTGCACTTCTGTGCGTAGGTGGTCGATATTTAATAGGTGGTCTTGCCAGTATTTATCTATGTTCCTTATTAGGATGCTGCGAAGCACTTCTCGTAGTATGGCGATAGCCTGCACCTTAGGAGCGGTGGGGGGGAGAATGTGCTGCGCATTTTGTATGCTTTTTTCTTCATGGGCGATTTTGATCTGAAAAGAGTGTATCACTTTTTCTTGGGCTATCTTCTCTATATCTTCCGCTTGGAGGTAGTCATCATCAAATACTTGTTTTTCAAAGGTCAGGGGGAAATGGGTCATCAGCCATTGGCGATATCCTTCAGGATTCCATCCTCCTTCTATCGATTTGCTGGAGAAAAACTTTCGGCTCATCTGCACGCAGACGCTTTCTAGGATTTCTTGTGCTAGGGAGAGCGTGTCGTCAGAAGTGAGCACGTCATTGCGGAAGGCATAGATCTCTTCCCTTTGCTTATTCATCACATCGTCATATTCCAACGTATGCTTGCGCATCATGTAATTGCGCTGTTCCACTCGTTTCTGCGCAGTCTCAATGGATTTGTTGAGCACCTTGGCAGAGATAGGCTCTCCTTCCGGCGGTCTGAATCTTTGCAGGAAAGCAGTCACGCGAGGAGAGGTAAATAGGCGAAGAAGGGAATCTTCGAAAGAGACATAGAACTTAGAAGATCCGGGGTCCCCAAGTCTGGCGCATCTGCCGCGTAGCTGGCGATCGATCCTTCTAGATTGGTGTCTTGTTGTGCCGATGACGTGGAGTCCTCCAAGATCTGCAACACCTTCTTGTAGTTTAATGTCTGTTCCTCTTCCTGCCATGTTCGTTGCTACGGTGATGGCCCCCGCTTTCCCTGCGTCGGCGATGATTTCTGCTTCTTTAGCGTGGTTTTTTGCATTTAATACGGTGTGCTCTAGTTTGTTTTGCTTTAAGATGCGAGAGAGCTTCTCAGAGACCTCTACAGATTCTGTGCCTATGAGGATAGGACGGCCCTTACCATGGGTCTCTTGGACGTCTTTGAGTATAGCGTTATATTTCTCTCTTTCCGTCATGTAGATTTCATCGTCTTTATCCTCTCTTTTACAGGGACGATGTGTGGGGATGGCTACGACTTCGAGTTTATAGATCTCTTTGAACTCGTTAGCTTCCGTCATAGCAGTGCCTGTCATGCCGGCGAGTTTTTCATACATCCTAAAGTAGTTTTGCAAAGTGATGGTCGCATAGGTCTGCGTCTCCCCTTGGATGGCAACGCCCTCTTTTGCTTCGATGGCCTGGTGCAAGCCATCAGAAAAACGCCTTCCCGGCTGAGGTCTTCCTGTGTTTTCATCAATAATGACGATCTTGTTTTCGGCGATGATATAGTCGATATCCTTTTCCATAAGGAGGTGAGCTCTAAGAAGCTGCCTTAGGTTATGGGCTCTTTCTTTTCTCTGAGCGTCTTCTTCCCTGAGGGTCACCTTTTTTTGCAGCTTTTCTTCTTCGCTCCATTCATGGTTTTCATCGATGACGGCATACTCATGCCCTAGGTCAAACATCACAAAGTCGTCGCCAAGCCCCTGATTGCCACTAGCGTCTGTCCAGCTGCGTATGCCTCTGTCCGTGAGCTCATATTCGCTCGCCCTTTCATCGACGATGATATAGAGCTCGGAGAGCGTTTGAAGCCTTTCTTCTTTGTTGGGCTCAGCATAGAAATAAGTGTCCCATTGCTCAATCTGAGCACGTAGAGAGGGGTCCTCTTTGCATCTTTTTAAGATTTTGTTCTGGGGCAGTCCTTTGCCGACAAGCCATAGCTTTTTCAAGGCTTCATTTCTCTCCTCTTCCTCCCCTTTAGAGAGCTTTTTTTCTTCTTCAGAGGAGAAGGGGTGTTTGTCTAGTACTTTCTTCGCCTCTGTCGCAAGACGGCTGCACTGCTCTCTTTGCAGTTTCACTAGGTTGGAGACCTCGTCTTTGAGCTCCTCATACATCTGTCTAGATCCACCGGCAGGGCCGGAAATAATGAGAGGAGTACGAGCCTCGTCCACTAGGATCGAGTCTACTTCGTCTATGATGGCAAAGTAATGCCCTCGCTGGCACTGATCTTCTTTGCTCTGCGCCATCGAGTTGTCCCTTAGATAATCAAATCCAAACTCGGAAGCGGTGCCATAGAGAACATCGCTTTCATATACCTGCTTGCGTAAATGATGGGGAGTGCTTTGCGTCAGTGCGTGGACGGAAAGCCCAAGCCAGCGGAAAACGGTGCCTATCCAATCGCAGTCCCTCTGTGCTAAGTAGTCGTTGACTGTGATCAGATGCACGGGCTTCCCTGTAAGAGCATTGAGGTAGAGGGGCATGGATGCGGTTAACGTCTTTCCCTCTCCCGTTTGCATCTCAGAGATCGCTCCGTAATGCATGGAAATAGCTCCGAGCACCTGCACATCGTAGGGGACCATATCCCAGAGCTGGTTATACCCGGATACGTGTACGTCAGAGCCCTTAAGCCTTCTACACACATTCTTGACAACTGCATAGGCTTCCGCAAGGAGTTTATCTACGCTCTCCCCGGATTGTAGACGCTCACGAAACTCTTGTGTCTTATTTCTTAGCTCCTCATCGGTTAGCGACTGATATCCCTCTTCTATGCGGTTGATTTCGTGTACGATTTTTCTATAGCGGCTCAAGAGTCTGCTCTGCGCGGTGCCAAAAATTCTCTTTACTATGTCTAGCATGGTGATTTCCTTCCAAGAGGGTCAAAATATATAAAAAGCTCTTAAGGCATCCAAGATAGGTGTGGAGCTTAACGTATGCTATGGTACCTCATTTTCCTGATAAAATCAAAATAAACAGTGTCCAATCTCTACGATTAAAAAATTAAGTATTACTGTTGCAGCGATTTGAAAAAAAATATGAGGAAAAATTGGCAAAAAAACTTCTTTGTTTTACAGTTAAGGGAGAAAGGTTAAGGAGGGTGAGTGGCGCTGAGTCTGATTGTTGTATTGATAAAAAAGTCTTTAAAACAAAGAAAACCTAGTAAACAAAAAAACCTCTTGTCTACCCTGCTCAAATAGCAGTAAGATAGGGGCTACATTTACACGTTTTTCAAGGCATAGTTCTCAAAAATATGAGAAAGTACCCACTATTATCTTTCGTTTTTCCTGTCCTTCTCCTGCTGAGCCTGTCTTTGTTTGCCTATGAACCAATTGAAGAAAAAGAGCCCCTGCTCTCCCAGGTAGAAATCGCCGTTTTAGACCAGCTTATCTCCACTAGTGAACAGAAGTTACAAGTGCAAAAAAAACTGAAAGGACGCATGCAAGAGCTGCAAGCGCAAAGAGACGCTTTCCTTGCAGGCAACCAAACTAAAAGACACTCCTATAAAATGGTTCATACCGCAAAGGAGATCTTAGAAATCATCGAGCAAGAACATTTGGGCCATCTATTTTCTAAAGAATATCTCGATGAACTTATCGTCTTCACTTCAATAGCGGGAAGGGCCAGCCCTGTAAGGCCTGAGTAGAGGAAATATGAC
>JAHFTP010000092.1 GCA_023265495.1 Chlamydiota bacterium | reverse complement strand
CTATTATGGGCGCAATTCAAGAAGGAAGGGCAGAGCAGTCTCTGCAAAAATTGAAGATCCTCTCTACTCTTAAGACGACAGCTTTAAGGGAGGGAAAAGAATGCCTTCTTTCCAGTGAACACTTAGTTCCCGGCGATATCATCCTCCTGCAAGCAGGAGATGGTGTTCCCTCTGACGCCCGCATCATAGAAGCCATACGGCTGCAGACGGATGAAGCTTCCCTCTCTGGGGAATCTCTTCCTGTAGCAAAAACAGAGGGAGAAATACAGGGGCCTGTGGGAATCACAGATAGAAAAAATATGCTATTTGCCGGCACTTGCGTAATAAGCGGAAGAGCTGTAGCAGTGGTTGTTGCCACGGGAGAGCACACGCAATTTGGACAAATCGCCCTCCTCGCAAGGAAGCATGGTACCACCAAAACACCGCTTGAGAAAAAAGTAGATAACCTAGGGAAGGTGTTAGCATTTTTTGGGATTGGCACAGCACTGTTACTTGTAGGGGCTGCCAGCTTCTATCATTTTCCCATCCAGGAAATGATCATGGCTGCGGTGAGCCTGCTTGTTTCGGTAATACCGGAAGGGCTCCCCATAGCGATAACCATAGCACTCGCCTATGGCATACAGAAAATGGCCTCTAGGAAAGCTCTTATACGAAAACTTACAGCTGTCGAAACGCTCGGCTCAGTGACAACTATCTGCACAGATAAAACAGGAACGCTCACCAAAAATAGTATGGTGGTAAAAGAAGTTGTTTTGCCTTCCCTAGAACAAATCAAAGCAGAAAATGCCGCCTATCCTCAAGTGCAGCAGATTCTTTTGCCTTGTATACTCTGCAATGATGCTACGATCCATCAAGGCGATAGAGTCGGAGACCCTATGGAGGTGGCACTGCTCTTACTTGCTGCTGAGGTGGGATTGGATATTTTGCAAGTGAGGAAAGACTCTCTCAGAGAAACAGAGATTCCCTTTGATCCCCTGCATAAATTGATGGCGACAGAACATAAAGGCCCCATCATCTATCTAAAAGGAGCGATAGAGAAAATCCTGGCATGCTCAAAAGAATTACAGGCAGAAACAAAAAAATCTCTGCTACAATTAGCAGAGGAAAAAGCATCATGCGGCCTGCGCATTTTGGCCTTTGCCCAAATTCCAAATGCGCATATCGATATAAGTAAAAGCTTTGAGCAGTTCGTAAACCGGGCAACATTTTTAGGTTTTGTCGCTCTAGAAGACCCCCTAAGAGAAGAAGCGTCGACTGCGGTGCTCGAGTGCTTGAGAGCCGGCATCCGCCCTATCATGATCACGGGAGATCATCTCCTCACAGCAACATCTATTGCAAGGCAAGTGCATATCATGATGCCAGAAGATAAAGCTATGACCGGCACGGAACTTGAAGATCTTTCTTTAGAAGAGCTCAAAGAGCTCATACCCCACGTCTCCGTATTTGCAAGGGTGCACCCTCTACAAAAACTGAAAATCGTAGAAGCACTCCAAGAACTCGGACATGTTGTCGCCATGACGGGAGATGGAGCCAATGACGCTCCAGCCCTTGCAAAAGCAGACGTAGGCGTAGCTATGGGCCTAACAGGCACTGATATTGCTAAGCAGTCTGCAAAGATGGTCTTATTAGATGACAACTTTGCCACCCTTGTCCACGCTGTGGAAGAGGGACGCGTCATCTTTAATAACCTACAAAAAGTAGTGTACTACCTTCTCTCCACCTCTTTATCCGGAGCTTGTCTACTTATTATCACAACGCTATTTGGATTCCCTCTCCCTATGACCCCTTTGCAACTTCTATGGATCAATGTAGTGACAGAAGGTACTGTCACACTCCACCTCATTATGAGCCCGGCAGAAGGCCATGAGATGGACTCCCCTCCCACACCTCTCAAAGAAAAAATTCTCTCTAAAAATACCATCATCGATATGCTTTTCATGGTCCCTACTATGGGCTTATTCTTGATTGGCTATTTTCTTTGGGGTTATTTCCATAGGAAACATCTACCCACACTGCAAACAGAGACATTTACCCTGTTTGCCCTCTGCGCCTTAGGAAAAGCCAGCAGCTGCACCTACGAAAAGATTAGCAGTTGTCGGCTATCTCTACTAAAAAATAAAGTGCTTATTTTTGGGGTGCTATCCGGATTATGTCTCCATCTTGCCGTTCTCTATATTCCTGTAATGAATGATCTCTTCTCCACAGTAAGGCTTCCCCTTTCAAAGATGGGACAGTTACTGTTGCTCTCATCCTCAGTTTTCTTCATGGAGGAACTCAGGAAAAAAATCAGATATTCATAATTCATGCCGACAGGTTATAATAGCCTC
The DNA here is from genome assembly GCA_023265495.1 of Chlamydiota bacterium. Lineage (GTDB taxonomy): Bacteria > Chlamydiota > Chlamydiia > Chlamydiales > Rhabdochlamydiaceae > JAHFTP01. The sequence goes on along the minus strand of JAHFTP010000092.1, from coordinate 4,512 downwards.
TCGTAAGGGGGATGGGCATCAGCCTGTCTAGTAACCATTTGAACCTACTACAGCAAGAAAATATTTATGGATAGCGCTCCGTCCCTTAAAGAAGAAGTCTCCAAAAGAAGAACTTTTGCTATTATTAGCCACCCCGACGCAGGAAAAACCACCCTTACAGAAAAGCTGCTTCTTTACTCGGGCATGATCCAAACAGCCGGTATGGTTAAAGGAAGAAAGGGACGAAAAGCTGCCACATCCGACTGGATGGCCATGGAGCAAGAAAGAGGGATTTCCATCACTTCTTCTGCCATGCAATTCACCTATAAAAATACCATTATCAATGTCCTAGACACCCCAGGCCATGAAGACTTCTCTGAAGACACCTATCGCACACTAACGGCTGCCGACTGCGCCATCATGGTGATAGACGCCTCTAAGGGAGTAGAAAAACAAACAAGAAAACTCTTTGAAGTATGCCGCATTAGAAAGATTCCGGTGCTCACATTTATGAATAAGATGGATATGCCGGGAAGGGATCCTCTCGACCTCATGAATGAAGTAGAAAATGTCCTGCAAATCCACTCCTATGCAATGAACTGGCCCATAGGCACAGGGAAAGAATTTCAAGGAGTTGTTGACCGTGAAAGCAAGGAATATGTCTTCTTTACCAAGACCTCTCATGGTGGCGCGCAAAAGGCAGATATGGCTCGCTATCCTCTCGGGAACGCGGAAGCTGTAGAGAAAATACAAACACAAAACTACAACAAACTCATGGAAGAGCTCGATCTGCTGGAGATGGCCGGCAATGCATTCTCTTATGAAGCTTTCCTTGCAGGAGAAGTAACCCCCACCTTTTTTGCCTCTGCTCTAACAAACTTTGGCGTAGAGCCCTTCTTTGATGCATTTATTCACTTAGCGCCCTGCCCTCATAAGCGCCAAGCTATCAGAAACGATGGAACAGAAGTAGACATCGACCCTGTTAAAATGCCCTTTAGCGGCTATGTATTTAAGCTACAAGCTAACATGGACCGCAGACACCGCGACAGCATGGCATTCATACGCATCTGCTCAGGAAGATTTGAAAGAGATCTCATGGTCAAGCACCACCGTTTAGGTAAAGAAATCCGCCTTTCCAGGCCCCATGGCATGGTGGCAGGAGAGAGAACAATGCTTGAATATGCCTATCCCGGAGATATCATCGGCGTTATCAACTCTGGAGTCTTCGCTATTGGAGACACACTCTCCATCACCGGGGGATTTAACTTTAAACCTCTGCCCCAGTTTCAACCGGAAATCTTTGCCACTCTTTATCCTAAAGATGTCGGCAAAAGAAAATCCTTTGATAAAGGCATACTGCAGCTCACTAATGAGGGGGCGATCCAGCTTCTCAGCTCCTACGAAAGAGAGGGGGACTTTATCTTTGCAGCCGTGGGTCAGCTTCAATTTGAAGTCATGCAGTATCGCCTTAAAGATGAATATGGTGTAGAAACAGTTCTCTCTTCTCTTCCCTATCAATGTAGCGCATGGATTTTAGGGGACATCAAAACCTATAAAAAGTCGACAAGCTCTATTATCGTACAAGATAGGCAAGGACGACCCATGGCTTTATTTACAAGCATTTGGGAAAAACAATACAGCATCAAGCAAAATCCTCAACACGAACTAGCAGACGTTGTTCTTTAAGTTGTCCTTATAAAGAAACATTGAAATACCAATGAAGCCCCTTTCTCAGGCATAGGTTTTGCACATACTCGCCCAAATAAAAACAACAAAACTAATTTATAATTTATATAACAATAAATACAAACAATTGTTTACTAATTGTAATTAGCACAGAATATATGATAACATGGCCATGTTTCCAAATTTCACTAATGAGGTGATTATGTATATAAGTCCTATAAGTGCTAATCAAACTGTTCAAGCAGTGTCTAGCTCTGCTCAAGATCAATTCACAGCACATCCTGATGCAGCCCAGTACAAAAATGCGGGCTGGGGTCATGTTGCAAGAGTAGAACGCGGCATCTCTCTTGATCAGGCATTTGAGATTGCAGCTAATGATGATAATATTGCTTATTTCATGTACGTGAAAGGACACACAATGGTTCTAGAAATAGACCTAAGAGAAGCTCCGGCTTCTACTTTTGATGAAGACCAATTCGGTCTTGTGTTAAGAGGAGGATACTACGATGAAAACAAAGGCCGTACGAGCTATGGCATCATGCGTGTTTTCCATGAAGGAGATGTGGTATTTTTCTGGGGTCCGCAGCATAAGTGGCTAGGTAGCGCACCGGGCCTTGCTGACACCTATGAGAAAATAGTTCAAGCACCTGAAGCATATAACAAAAAATCGTAATCACAGTAGCTTCTTAATGGGGCGACGTCCCGTCGCTCCATGTTTATCAAAATAAATGGTGAAAAAAGTCCCAAAATCAGACATACTCCTCTTCTTCTTTAACCTATTTAAGGAGCAGGAAATGGAAAATATCTTAACAAGACCCGCATCTACAGCAAAACAACATTCCTCCTTCTTTGTCATAATCCTAGGTAGTGGCCTTATCACTCTTTCCGCCTTCGCTAAAATCCCCTTTTTCCCTGTCCCCTTCACCCTGCAAACACTCGCTATTTTTTTGTTAGGGCTTACCCTGCCTCCCAGGCAAGCTATGGGATCTGCTCTCTGTTACTTAGGCCTTGCCACTATGGGTTTCCCTGTTTTTTGTGGGGCCTCTAATCCTTTCTGGATAGTAGGCAAGTGTGGAGGATACCTAGTTGCCTTCCCTATCGCTGCCTGTATGATTAGTGCTTTGGTCCGTAAAAAGATTCCCTCCTTTCTCGCTCTACTATGTGGACTTGCTGTCATCTATTCCCTTGGATTTATCTGGCTTTCTTTCTTTTTTGGATCTGAGGTGGCTCTTATGAAAGGCATCGTGTTATTTATTCCGGCGGACCTGCTCAAAGTCCTCGTCGCTGTGAGTTCTGTTTCTTATTGGCAAAGGTGGCAGAAAAATGAGCACCGTCAGTAAGTCTTTTCCCTATATCCGACAGGTCTTGGTCTATGCAGGACATAAACAACACCCGCTTTTTGGTCCCTATGTGGATAACATTGTCAAACGCATTGATATGTTTAAGTATCTCAATAGTTACAGGGAAAGAGAAGGCAAGCCCACCTGGAAAGTCGATGCAGTTGTAGGAGAAGACCTCGTAGCCACTATGGAAAGAGAGGATCCTAAAGAAACTCTTTTCGTTGTCACAGCAGGACAGAGCAGCCACTTAGATAAAGTTTTCTCCGTTGCACAAACCACTTTTATCAAAGAGCAGTTCTTTGCAAGGGGAGGACTCGGTTATTTTAACTGCGGCTCCGCCTACTGGGCCTCTAACAAAAGAGTCTATTCAGACTTATGTACTGAGCAGCCGAGCGAGAGGAGTCCCCTAATAAAACCGTCTAACCTACCCCTATTCGATGGCACTGCCATAGGACCTCTTTGCCCTTTTCCAGGGAAACAGTATAAGGTAGGGTTCTTTTCCGATGCGGTTACCATCTCTGATGGAACAAAAGAGTGTTGTATCTATCTCAGTGGCGGAGGGAGCTTCATTATTCCACCATCGAGTCAAAAAGTGAGAGTCTTAGCGAAATATCACCCATCAGAGCTAAGACGCCTTGGCATAAAAGAGGAGGACGTCAGCAGATTAGAAAATGCAGCTATCATGATCTCCGTTGGAGAAGGCGCTGGCCTACTCACTATGTTCCACCCCTACTACGGATCACAAGACTTCGACGTAGAAAGGTACGAAAAGGCCTTTCCCGACTGTGGAACAAACTGGAGAGCAGTTCAAGAAAGACTCAGCTCCCTAGATGTACGCATGCAATTTGCTTTCGACATGCTCTCTAAGCTAGAAAAAAGAGAATTGTACACATAGAAGAAAAATTATAAGTGCACATGCAAAGAGCTGTAAGCTGTTAGCTTAAAACCCAAAAAATGGAAAAACTCCTATCTTAAAAAAAGGACATCTAGAGAGAGCTGGTTATCCACAGAAGATAAAACAATCCTCGAAACATGGCTGAAAGCAGGTTATATGGAAAATAACAACCTACACAGCACCGTGGAAAGCTTTCCGCAAGGGGACCTAGCGTCACCCTGTCTTGCCAACCTTGCACTAGATGGACTCGAAAAAGCTATCCTAGCAAGCAGCTTAGAACCCTCCGACTTTTCGCATTCTATCCATGGATAGCCGGCGAAAAGTAGAAAACTAGGGAAAATAGTCTAAGCACATAGCTTGTTTCACTTCTTTAAGCGTCTCTGCAGCAGTTTTTTCCGCCCTTTGTGTTCCTTCTTGTAGAATCTGAAAAACTTCTTCTTTTTGTTTTTCCCAATAGATCCTTTTTGCTCTGATAGGGAGTAAAAAGGCTTGCAGCACTTCATTGAGTCTTTTTTTCACTATAGAATCTCCGAGACCCCCTCGAGCGTAATGGTCTTTGAGTTCTTGCACTTTTTCTTTTTCGGGATCAAAGGCATCCAAATAGGTAAATAC
>JAHFTP010000003.1 GCA_023265495.1 Chlamydiota bacterium | reverse complement strand
TCATCCTGTACTTGTCATGAGCTCCAAAGAAGAGCCCCTGTGGGCTCCTTTAATAAAGGAAGGAAACGACTTGCAGACATTTACTCATCTATCGGACCTAGCAGGCTTTGTGTACGAGTCCGGGTATATGATCGGCAATGACTCTCTGCTCGGGCACCTAGCCTCTAACCTCCACATCCCCAATCTAGTTATCGCCGATAGCGAAGAGAGAATGCGTCTTTGGCGCCCCGGCTGGCTTAAAGGGAAAGTGGCAACGCCGCTTCCTTTCCTTCCCCAATGGAAGCTGTTTCGCTGGAAGGAGAAGCATTGGAAACGGCTCCTCTCTCATCGCCTCGTCCTCAAACTTTTTGGAGATCTGATAAAATCCTAAACTTCAAATATAGGTTTTAGAGAGCATCAACGCATCATGCAATGTTGGCACGACATTCTTTGTGCCGATGAGCTTGTCAATCCCATATCTATGGATGCTATGAGAGGGTTTTCCTTTGACATCCGCTAGGATCACTTGTGTCTTATGCTTTTGAAACTGCAGACAAAGCTCTTTAAGCGCATGCAAGCCGGAGGCATCGATGATATTCACTTCTTTGAGCAAAAGAATAAATACTTTTGGGTTTTTTTCTAGGTTGCGAAGCTCTTCTTGCAGTTTATCTACGACGCCAAAGAAAAAAGGGCCTTGTATTTCATAGAGCTCCACATGAGGAGGAATGCTCGTCTTTGCAAGCCCCTCTAGTTCGCTATGGGTGGGGGCCATAGCTTCAATATGTGCTAAAGCGCTCATCCTTTTTACAAATACAAAAGCGGCCATGACCATTCCAACCTCTACTGCCACCGTCAGATCGACGAAGACGGTCAGAAGAAAAGCAGAGAGCAATACCATTATATCCCCTTTAGGCGCACGAAACAGATGTTTAAACTGGTGCCACTCCCCCATATTCCACGCTACCATCACAAGCAATGCCGCAAGGGCAGGAAGAGGGATCATGCTGACAAAGGGAGAGAAAAAGCGCAAAATGCAAAATAATGCCGCAGCATGGATGATGCCAGCGATGGGACTACATCCACCTGATTTTACATTGGTTGCCGTTCTGGCGATAGCCCCCGTTGCGGGGATTCCTCCGAAAAGGGAAGAGCCTATGTTGGCAAACGACTGCGCCAGCAGCTCCACGTTAGACTTATGCCTCCCCCCTGTCATGCCGTCAGCTACTACTGCGGAAAGCAGAGATTCTATAGCAGCGAGTAGCGCAATCGTAATTGCATCGGGCATCAGCATAGAGACCTGAGTGAGACTAAAATGCCATCCTTCCAAAGAAGGCTTGGGTAAAGAGGTGGGAATTTCTCCAAAGCGCGATGCTATCGTATCTACGGGAATAGAAAAGAAATAACACCCTACAGACACAAGGACAACGGAAAGGATACCCCAAGGCAGTCTCGGAGCAAACCGCTTAACGAGAAGAATAATCGCAAGAGTAGATAAAGCGACTGTACAAGCCGTCGGACTCCACGTATGCCTCACTTCATAAAATGTATGCCACTTGGCAAGAAAATGAGAGGGCTCAACCAAGGGTTTTAATCCAAAGAAGTCTTTCATCTGCGAGGAAAAGATGATCACGGCAATGCCCGAAGTAAATCCGGTCACTAAAGGATAGGGAACAAACTTCATGAGCGACCCCAGACGGCTAATGGCCATCAAAAAGAGAAGAGCGCCCGCCATCAGCGTTGCTACGATGAGTCCTTCATATCCGACCCTTTGCACAATGTCATAGACAATAACAACAAAAGCACCGGTAGGGCCACCAATTTGCACCTTACTCCCCCCAAAGAAAGAGATCAAAAAGCCCGCGATAATCGCTGTAAAAAGCCCTCTCTCCGGAGGGACGCCGGAGGCTATGGCAAAAGCCATGGCTAGAGGAAGAGCTACGATCCCCACCGTTATGCCGGCAAAAAGGTCCCTTCTAAATAAAGAAAACCCATACCCCTCTTTCAAACTATGCCATAGCTCGGGGATGAATTCTTGCAGGTATGCATTTTTTTTGTGTTTTGTCATAAAAATAAATAAAAAAAAGTAAAGGTCTGATTGCAAAGAAAACCCTTCTTTGCTAACTACCAAGGTAAGACAGGAACTATTTCTTTTCAACTACTAGCCAAGAGGGATTTCATGAACAGAGGAAAACAGCCGCTTTCTAAAACCATGGGTAAGAAAGTACAAAAAGATGTTAAAAAAACCATTAGAGAAATAAGAAATGGACCAAAATCCACCTCTGAGAAAGAGACGCTCTCTTCCATTTTAAAAAAACAACCGTCAAAAAAAGCCACTATTGAAAAACATCATCTAGATTCCTTAGAAAGATCTATGCAAAGAAAAAAAGCAAAGGCCTCTACTAAACAATCTAAAAGATCTAGCCCTAGAGACGCTATTGTGAATTCAGAACCCGACCACATTCATGCCGAAGGCACCCGTTGGATTAAAACGCTCTCAAAGCAACAGAAAGCCACCCGCATCATCTCTACAAAACATTCGTCGAAGCTAAAATAAGTGGGTACCCTATTTCCCAAAAAACTCCGGTAAAACCGGAGTTTTTGCTCTACTTAGCAAAAAATCAGATTTAAAAAACATAGCTAAAAGATTGAATTGCAATAATTATTAATTATATAAAATTTAAACTAAACACATTTGTTTTTAATAATAATAAATAAATAAGAAAATACGACATTACAAAAAAAACTGTTTCTCACTAATACAGGTCTACGATACACTAGTGAAAAAGAATATAAGAAAAGAACGAATTTATGCACTCATCAGCTCCTATGCGCATTGCTCACATATCTGATTTACATTTTTCTAAAGTTACCTTACATCCCAGGCAATTCTTCTCTAAAAGATGGGTAGGGAATGTGAACCTACTTTTAAGAAGAAGAAATGAGTTTCACCAAGATAAACTCTTGGATTTAATTCAGACCTTTCAAAAAGAAAAGGTGCAACATGTACTTATTTCTGGAGACTTAACTTGTACGACACTGCAAGAAGAGTTAAGAGAGGCTAGGCGGTTTATCGATCTTCTCAAAGGAGCAGGTCTTTCCGTACTTACTATTCCGGGCAACCACGACCACTACACAAAAAGCGACTATGCCAAGAAACTCTTTTATGACTTTTTCCCCTCTTCGTTTGGCTATGAGGCATCCCCCTACAATTTAAAGGAGCATAAAATTGCTGTTAAAAAGCTAGGAGAGGGCTGGTGGATCATTTTACTAGATACAGCACTTGCCACCTCTTACTTCTCCTGCCACGGAGTTTTCTCTCTGCAGATACAAAAGAACCTCGCTGATGCTTTGACTGCCATCCCTAAAGCCGACAAAGTCCTTGTCGCTAACCACTTCCCTCTTTTTACCTACGACTCTCATCCGAAACACCTGCGCGGCGATGATGCCTTAAGAGACATGCTCGCAAAATACAAACAAATTAAGATGTACGTGCATGGACACATGCATAGGCATTGCATTGCGGACTTAAGGAATGCAGGTCTTCCTGTTATTATAGATTCCGGATCCGCGGCACATACGGAGCGAGCAAGCTGTAATCTCTATACGTTACAACCTAATGGAGTGACGATTCAGCCACTCTTTTGGAAGAAAGAAGAAGACAGCACCTTTAGCTGGCAACCCGCCCCTGAACATTCCCTTACTTGGTGATGTATGGACAAACAAGAACCTTGGTATAAGGAAGGTCTCTCCTTCCATTGCACAGGATGTGGAGAGTGCTGTACAGGATCTCCCGGCTATGTATGGGTTGACGACGAAGAAATAGACAGACTCGCTACCCACAAGGAAATAACTCCGGAAGCCTTCGTCAAAAAATACACAAGACGCATCGGTAATAGACTTTCTTTGCTAGAGCACTCTAAGACCTATGATTGCGTCTTTCTCAAAGACAAAAAGTGTTTAGTCTATGAAGCACGCCCCAGACAGTGTAGAACATTTCCTTGGTGGCCAGAGCAGCTCACCTCCAAAAAAGAGTGGGAAGAAGAAGCCGCAAGGTGCGAAGGCATTAACCACCAGGGCAGCAAACTCTATACACTAGAAGAGATACAGGAAGAGCTATCTAAAAATTAATTCAAAGCAAAGAAAGACGACTACTGACAGTTTCCAAGGAATGTCTCCTCTAAGAGTTTGTGACTGCTTGATAAAATCTGTACTTATCTCATATCTGAGCATGCCGCATAACCATCAAACCCAGCAGATGATCAGTTCATGGTGATACTTGGTTTTAGAAGCGGTCTCTTGGATCCTTGATCTTCTGCAATAGCTTGCGGAGTTTGAGATGTTTAAGGAACCGGATGAATTTTGCTGTGGAGAAATCTAGCTGATTTTCGGTTGCAAGTTGGGACGGAACTTTACAATTGAGGCTGTTCATGAGAATCTCTTGGCTAGGCTTTGTTTTTGATGGGAAAACGACTTGATGACAATGCTTGAGACTCTATGGAGGTTTGTGTCCGTTGTAGAGTCTCGATTCAGTCACAAGTCATTTAATATAAGCGCGTTACACACAGAAACAAAGCTTTTTTTAAACAAAAAAGCGCCTCCAAAATCATGTTTAAAGGCGTTTTTCTTTAACGAAAAAAATAGAGCAGTAGACTTAGTTTAGGATTCAGGACATATGCTATTATGTCGCATATGCAATTGAGATCGGAGAGTCCATTCAACTTTTTTCATAGAGCACGGAGAACAATCTTTTTTTTAATCTATATCCCTCCCATGGAAGTGAGGTCGCCCACAAGTGCTGGCATTTGTCACGTTTTTTAACAAAGTTCGTGACAAATTTTTAAAAATTAAATAAGATATCGTTATGAAAGCTTAGGATACCGTTATGAAGGCTATTGATAAAATCAAAGAACATCTCAAAAAAATTCCGGAGGGTGAAACCTTTACGACAAACTCATTGCGTCATTTAGCTTCCGTTGATAATATTCGGCAAATTTTAAATCGTCTTATTAAGAAAGGCGAGATTAGACGTATTGCGCGTGGAGTCTTTGTAAAAGCGAAACATGTACCCCGTGTAGGCGAGATATTACCTCTAGTAAGAGAAATTATAGAAATGGTTGCAAAAGCAACGGGTGAAATAATTGCAATTCATGGGGCCGAGGCTGCACGACAATTACAGCTAACAACACAAATGCCTATGCATCTTATGCTATACACTTCTGGAAATACCAGAGAAGTAAAAATAAAAAATCAATCTGTTCTCTTAAAACATGTTAGCCCAAGTAAATTAATTGCACCAGGTACAATAGCAGGAACAGTTATTTCCGCCCTTTTGTATCTAGGACGAGAGCAGGTATCTCTTGAGACATTAAAAAAGATACAAAACCAGTTATCAAATGAAGAATTCGATAGTGTACTTAAAGAAGTAAATCATATGCCAGCTTGGATGGCAAATATCTTTTATTATTTTCAAAAAGGCCAATCCTATGAATAAAAGTTATTTCGATTTGGAACCTGACGATCAAAGAGCTCTTTTAAGAGTTGCAGAAGAGAAGCTTGGACTTTCAGATATGATTATTGAGAAGGATCTCTGGTTATGCTGGTTGCTTAAAGAATTATTCGATCTTCCATTAAAAATGGCATTTAAAGGCGGGACATCATTGTCAAAGGTGTTTCGACTGATTAATCGGTTTTCAGAAGATGTCGATATTACCATAGATTATAGAAACTTTGTGAATGAATTTAATTTTGAGAAAGCGAGCCGTTCTCAAATAAAAAAAAATAGTGAAAATCTTAAAGTTCAACTGGAAATATTGGCTCATACGAAAATACTACCTTACCTGAAAAAACAAACTCTTTCCGCTTTTCCTAAAAGCCGAATCGATATTACATTGAGTGAAGATGGGGAGAAATTGAGATTTTTTTATCCGGCGCTATTCAATAAAAATCCTGGATACCTGCGAGATCATATTCTTATTGAATTTGGAATTCAAAATTCTTCTGAACCATCTGATCAACATCTAATTTCACCATTTTTGTCAGAGATAGACAAATCAATAATATTTCCTACGCCGAGCATTTATACTTTATCTCCAATTCGAACCTTTTGGGAAAAAGCAACGTTAATCCATGTAGAGTGTAATAGAAAAAGTTTAATTCAATCACCTGAAAGATTGTCTCGACACTGGTATGACCTTTTTATGCTTTCCAAATCATGGGTAGGAGAAGAAGCGTTTACACAACGAAAAGTTCTTTACAATGTGATTCAACATAAGACAGCCTTATTCAATGTCAGTTATGCGCATTATGACAAGTGCTTAAATGGAAATTTCAGATTAATTCCGGATGAATCTGATGGAAAACAGCTGGAGAAAGATTATAGGCAAATGAAAAAAGCGGGGATGTTCTTAAAAAAGCCACCTGAATTTGATGAAATAATTCAATCTCTTCATCAACTAGAATTGAGATGTAATGAAAAAGCAACCGCTCACATAGGGTAGTGTAACATCGTTCCTGTAAATTCAGATTGAAGAGGGATATGAAAATCATTAAATTATGTTGTCTAGAAACTAGGAATTACAGAAATCCTCATAGAGGACGCTTAATAGACTATGCAACATATGAGCTTAAGCGATGGCCGCGATGCCGGTCAAATGAGCGCATATCTTTCAGCTGTAGACGATCAACTCAGGAATGAAAACGACAAACCAACCATCGGGCTCATCTTTTGTAAGACAAAGGATAATGTGTTCGTGGAATATGTCCTGAGAAACTTCAATTGCCCTATTGGGGTGGCAAAATTTGAAGTAAAACTGGTTGAAAAACTTCCGAAAGACCTAAAGTCAAGCCTACCCACAGTGGAGGAAATTGAGGCCGAACTAAGTGTTATGCCGACCGAAAAGAAGAAAAAAACTAGGGAGAATCTTATGGATGCAGCAATCACAAAACGTGTAGATGCTTGGCTAGCTGGCCCCTTTGATGAGAAGACCAAGCACACCTTGCAAGATATGATACAGAAGAATCCCTCTGAGGTAATCAACGCCTTTTACAAAGATTTAGAGTTTGGCACTGGAGGGCTGAGGGGAATCATGGGAATTGGGACCAACCGGATGAATAGCTACACGGTGAAGCGATCCACGCAGGGCCTTGCAAACTACCTTCTCAAACAGTTTCCCGATGAAAAGATCTCTGTCTTTATTGGTTTTGACTCGAGACACAACTCTGCTTTGTTTGCTTTAGATGCAGCCCGTGTGTTTGCTGGAAATGGAATATCTGTTTTTTTATTAAGGGAGCTAAGGCCCACTCCTTTTATTTCTTTTGGTTGTAGACAAAAGAAATGCCGGGCAGCTGTGATGATCACAGCTTCTCATAACCCTGCCGAGTACAATGGATACAAAGTCTACTGGAGTGATGGCGCACAAATCGTACCGCCCCATGATTTAGGCATCATGCAAGAAATTGAAAAGATCTCCTCCACGGGGCAAATAAAGACTGCAGAAGAAACTAGCTCTCTGATAGAGCGAATAGATGGACAATTAGACCAGGCCTACATAGAGGCCATACGCAAACTACAACTGCTTCCGGAGCAAAACAAAAAAGAGGGATCTCATCTAAAGATCACCTATACCAGTTTGCACGGCACAGGGATCACCCTCACCCCAAAGGCACTGCAAGACTGGGGATTTACGACGATAAACTACGTAGAGAGTCAAATCATCCCCGATGGAGACTTTCCTACGGTGAAATACCCCAACCCTGAATATAGAGAAGCCCTGTCTCTCGGCATAGAGAAGCTCATGCAGTCCCATTACGACATCCTGCTCGCTACAGATCCCGATGCAGACCGCCTTGGCGTCGTGGTCAATCATAGGGGAGAGGCTGTTATACTCAGCGGCAATGAAATAGCCTGCCTGTGCGTAGAGTACTTAGGCAGAATGTTATCTTCTTTAAAAAAGATGCCGAAAAAGCCGGCCTTTATCACCACGATCGTCTCTTCAGAGCTTTTTAAAACTATTGCTACTTCTTATCATGCTGATTGCTTCGAGGTGCTGACAGGATTCAAATACATAGGAGAGCTCATCCACCTTTTTGAACTGCATCCCGGCTCTCATGAATTCCTTTTTGGTGCAGAAGAATCCTATGGATATTTAGTGGGCACACACTCAAGAGATAAAGACGCCGTCGTCTCGTCTTGTCTTCTTGCAGAGATAGCCCTCTACGCTAAAGGACAAGGACAAACTCTTATCGATTTCCTACATAGCATCTACCAAAAATATGGGCTCTTCAGAGAAAAACAGCTGTCTCTAGAATTCTCTGCAGGAAAAGAAGGGATGGAGGCGATGCAAAAACTCATGCATAAATTAAGGGACACACCCATGCATTTTCTTCTCGACGAGCCGGTAACTTCCGTAGAGGACTATCTGAAACTGGAAAAAACAGATCTACTCACACATACAAAAGAGCCTCTCACTCTTCCCAAGTCTGACGTTCTTCTCTACCGAGCCTCTGATCGAGTGAAACTCGTGATCCGCCCCTCAGGGACGGAGCCTAAAGTCAAGCTATATGCAGGAGTGAAACACGCTCTTTTCTCCTCGATACAACAAGGGATAGAAGAATGCGACGCTAAGCTCGACGCCCTTCTGAGCTATGTAAAAAAAGCGCTTACCTAGGCTTGTATGCAATATACATTAGCTCTCATTACCGGAGCCTCCTCCGGTCTCGGCCGAGACTTAGCCAAGCTGCTAGCTAGACAACATATTGCTTTGATTCTGCATGGGAGAGAGCAGCACGCTCTGACTGAACTTGCAAACGATCTGTCTCAAATGGTTGCTGTAGATACTCTGCAAGCCGATCTCTTACAAAAAGAGGGAAGAGAAAAAGTCCTCGCCGCCATAAGGGAAAAATCCCCGGACCTCGTGATCAATAACGCAGGGATTGGACTCTATGGAGAAATACTCACCTTCCCCTTAGAAGAACAGATGAATATCGTCGAGACCAATATAACAGCTCTAACCCAGATCTCTATTGAAGGGGCGAGGACCCTTATACAAAATAAACTAGAAGGAACCATTGTCAACATTTCTTCCGTTGCAGGTTTTTTTCCTTACCCCACCTTGTCTATTTATGCTGCGAGCAAAAGCTTTGTCACAAACTTTTCCCAAGGATTTGATGCGGAGGTAAAACGCTTGGGGGTACGAGTGCTTACCGTCTGCCCGGGACAAATAGACACCTCCTTCCAGCGAAGGGCCTCTAAAGGCTATCCCCAAAAAACAAGGCCTTGGGTTCTCTCCTCTGAAAGGGCGGCCCAACTTGTTTGGCAAAAAGTTGTGAAAAAAAAGAAAAACTCCGTTATTGGTTTTCGATACGGATTCATTGCTTTCGTTGCGAGATATCTCCTTCCGAGATATCTGCTAGAAAAAATCCTCCGGCAGGGCATCAAGGACCGCTATCCATCTAAAGATCTATTTTTTAAGTAAGGGCTTTTCCTGAGGACATTTTGGAAGGGTATTTGACGCGAAGATGCCTCGTGACAAGAAGAGCCCTAACAATCGCTTTTTTTGCGACTCCCAGCTCTTCAAAAGTAAGTTGACACTCATCTAGTTGTCCATCTTCTGCCTTCTCTGCCACAAGCTTATTTACCATATCGGATAGCACATCTTCTGTGACGAGATCTAATGAGCGAGAAGCCGCTTCCACCGTATCTGCTATCATGATAATAGCAGACTCTTTTGTCTTAGGCTTAGGGCCGCCATAGCGAAAAAGCTTCTCATTCACCTTGGAGGCATCCCCCTCCATCTGTTCAATCTGTTTACAGTAGAAATAGTAGACTAAAGTAGTGCCATGATGTTCTTTAATTACATCAATAAAGCTCTGAGGGAGGTGGTATTTCTTTGCTAAGGCCTCCCCTTCTGACACATGGGCAATAATGACATGGGCAGATTCAAGCGGGGTCAAAAGCTGATGGATGTTAAAACCACCGAGCTGATTTTCTGTGAAATAATGGGGATTAAAGAGCTTGCCAATGTCATGATAGAGGGTAGCTACGCGGCAAAAAAGGTCATTAGCCCCTATGGCCCTTGCTGCAGCCTCTGAGAGGTTCCCTACAACTAAACAATGCTGATAGGTGCCCGGCGTCTCTAAGCTAAGCCTGCGTAGAAGTTCATTGTTAGGGTCCATGTATTCCATGAGTGTCATATCTGTCATTACATTAAATAGGGCCTCGAGCAGAGGTAAAAGCCCTACCACTAAAATGGCAGTAGCAGACATAAACACAAAAGAGCACATCACGTCAGAGAAGAAATGAGCATCCCATACATCTCCATCGATAAGCTGGAAAGTGAGCAGTACAGGGATAGAGCAAAGCCACACCTTCCCACACACCTCTAAAATATCTTTCCGTTTATGGAGATGCCTAGAAAAAAGGATGCTGCAAAGGGCCATAAGCAAGTTTAAAACGATAAAATGCTCATGGTCGACTGCAAGCGATATCCCGATGACAAGTGTTAAAAAAATGGTGACAAATAAAGCGACACCGGCTCCGAGCAGTATCCCCACAAGGAGCGCTGCAAAGGGAACAATAAGAGGGTATTGCACAAGCTCGATAAGGTAATAGGCTTTATAGAGGAGTAGATATTCTGCTCCTTTAGCCAGAGCAAAACTTATGCCCACAAGAGTAACGAGCAGACACATCTTTCTTACAGATCGGTAGAGGTCTTTGTGGTACACCTGAAAATAAATTTGCACAAGTATGGTGATAAATATAGAAAGAGCGATAGTCCCCAGTATCGACTCCGCATGTCCACTATTTTGCTTGCTAGCCAATGTATTGTGCATAGCTTGCAGCATAACTACATGCCTTGGAGAGACCTTTTCTCCCTGTTCTATGATGTGGGCACCTGCCTTAACATTCTTATATTGCAAAGGGATATTTTCTTGGATGAGGTATTCAATCCGTTTTTCTAATCCAAAATCCTCTTCGAAATCCCACTTTTGCCTTTCGTAGAAATCGATCAGAAAATCTATACTGTCTTTTTTATACGATTTCTCAGGAAGTGCTGCCTCAGCAATTTGCTCCCAAAAAGAAGAGGTCAGATTCACAGTGCTTTGCTTTTCTTTCATTCTAAATACAGCATAGACCCCCTCGACGGAAAGGTCGGACTCTTTCATTTTCTGCAATGTTCTCGCATCGGTGAATCTAGCTTCAAACAGGAGCTCTTCGATCGACTCGCTCCCCTCATACATCGTTTCGTAGGTAGCATCTTCGAGCCTCTCTCTCCAGCTTAGGTCGTGAATTAAATAGTCCTCAAAATGGGTGGTAACATCAAAGAGCTGTTTTTCCCCGATCTTGTAGATCTTTCCGATGTCTTTTGCTGCCTGCTGCTTTAACATCCACGTAGCATCTTCGTCGGGAAAGGCAAAATCTACTTGGGCAACGATATATTCTTTTGCTGGGGAGCCCACCTCTAAAACAGGCATCCTCACTTCTTGAAAATGGAGAAATAACGAGAGCATGGTCACAAAAATAAGAGCGAGCACAAGACGCCAAAGGCCCTGACTTTCTTTCAGCCACTGGGTAAATTTTTCTTTAAAAGTAGAAGGAGTAAACTGCGAGTAAAACGAATCCTTCATGAAAAAAAACCTTAAGCTACTGCCCTTTGCTAGATGAAGTTCAACATATAGAATCGAGAGTATCCTACTGAGCGATTTATTTTGCCAGTTAAATTGATGAAGGAAACGTCTCTCAAGCTAATAGAGAAACCCGAAAAGAAAAAGAGGAATTTCCCCCTTAAGAGAGTGAAGAATGTCGTCTTTCACTAGATAAGAAGGCTCCTTTATCTCTCTTAATTGATCCCTCGTTTTATTTTTTCCTCCAATCTCAAATATAGCTTGCCGGGTTCTATAATCCGCTTGTTTCGAATAAAATATTGGTTCATCCGCATTTTGCAGAGATTGAACAAAAAATAATTCTCTTTCCATACCTTTCGAAGGCTGCTGACCTAGGTACTGCTGCATCGCATGAATTAAATTCGTGTTGTTCAAAAGGATTTTGGAGGGCTTTCGCAAACCGGGACTCCCCCCCTCATAAGGACGCATTTCCCTAATTAGTCCAACAGAAGCTAAAATCGTTACGTAGTGTTCTACTGTTTTGTGATCTATCCCTAAGCTCTTTGCTAAATTGTTCCTATTGAGATCCCCAGGAGGAATGGAGGCGAGATAGGACAGGAGTCTTTTAAAATACTGCAAGTTGGGTGTTTTCAAATTGTAATAATTGGCTATATCCTCAAAAACCGTTTTATCAATGACCCTAGAGACCTTCTCATAATAAGATTGGGGATCTTCAAACACAAAAGGATAATATCCTTTTTGTAAAAACTCTTCAAAATGAGGAAGTATTCTGTCTACGTCTTTTAATTGACTTAGAGAAGAAGATGTATCTTCAAGTATTTTCTGAAAGGGAATCGGCTTAAGATGGAGATTGAGCACAAAGTTCAGATATTCCCTAAAAGACAGTCCATGCAAATGATACAATTTGGCTCGACGGGATAGATCATGGCTGCCTTCTATAAGGTCAAGCATGGAACTGCCTGAAAATACGATTTTGAGTGAGGGGAAGGCATCATAGATGTTTTTTAGCTCTTGATTCCATCCTTGATATTTGTGAATTTCATCGATAAAAATAATGCGATATCCCTCTACTAAATGGAGATTGCTGACGAATTCTAGCAAGGTGGCTTGTTGAAAATAGACAAGATCTGCCGAAAAATAGAACGATTTCCCTTCTTTAAACAGCTCATTTTTAATGTATTGAAGCAATAAAGTTGTTTTACCCACACCACGAGGCCCAATAAGTCCGGTCAGCCTATTGCGCAGGTTAAACGAAGAGTACAAGTACCTAGTTTGAGATAGATCCAAACCCTCGATGAGGCGGTGATATGTTGCAGAAATAAAACGATACACTTGGAATACACTCCATATTTTCACATCTTTAATTGGAGTATACTCCAAATTCGACACAGAAGCAATCTAAAATTAGGGCATAAGGCCTTAACCGAGCTAAGCAATAGAGCACAATCCTTTCTATGTAAAACAGTTGCAATATATTCAAATCCTTAGTTGATTAAGGACAATTGGACAAAAAATTCCTATGCCTTCCGTCCATTTTTCTTTTACCATTATCAGCACGTCTACTATAATCAGTTTTCACTCAAAGATGGTAAGTTATGCAAGAGTCACCCCAGTATCAAGTGATTGCCAGAAAGTATCGCCCTCAAACGTTTGCGGATGTCTTAGGTCAGGACGTGATTGTCACCACCCTAAAAAATGCACTGCGATTTAAACGTTTTGCCCAGGCCTATCTTTTCTGCGGCTGCAGGGGAACGGGAAAGACAACGCTTGCCAGGATCTACGCAAAAGCGCTCAACTGCGAGCAGCTCACCTCTGAATTTGAACCTTGTAACAAATGCAGCTCTTGTTTAGAGGTGTCACAAGGAAGAAGCTTAGATGTGCTCGAAATTGATGGAGCTTCCAATAGAGGCATTGACGACATCCGCCAAATCAATGAGACCATCGGCTACGCTACCGCCTCTGGCAAATACAAAGTTTATTTACTCGATGAAGTGCATATGCTCACTAAAGAGGCGTTTAATGCCCTTCTAAAGACTTTGGAAGAACCACCCTCCCATGTGAAGTTTTTCTTTGCCACAACAGAGCCACACAAGGTCCTACCTACCATTATTAGCAGATGTCAACGTTTTGACCTCAGCAGAATTTCCTCTGAGATCATTGTGCAGAAGTTATCATCCGTTTGCAGGGACTTTGCTAGAGACCATGAAGAAGAAGCTCTGCAAATCCTAGCCAAACTCGCGGACGGCTCGATGAGGGATGCGGAGTCTCTACTCGACCAAGTCCTCTGTTATACAGAAGGGAAATTAACAGCAGATAGCATCACCTCTTCATTAGGCCTTGTTTCCACCTCTGTATTTTTCTCTTTGGATGAAGCGGTGGTAGCGCAAGATTTCTCTTATGCCTACAACCTAGCGCAGCAGATCTTTTCCTCAGGAAAAGATCTCAGCTACTTTTTAGAGTGCCTGCTCGACCATTTCCGCATTATCTCTGCTTTGCACCTCA
Source organism: Chlamydiota bacterium (assembly GCA_023265495.1). Classification (GTDB taxonomy): domain Bacteria; phylum Chlamydiota; class Chlamydiia; order Chlamydiales; family Rhabdochlamydiaceae; genus JAHFTP01. The sequence goes on along the minus strand of JAHFTP010000003.1, from coordinate 10,850 downwards.
AACAAACTATCCCTCTTAGCCATTTCTTACAGAAAAAATACACAACCTCCCTTTCTATTTATAGTTTGGAGCAGTGTCTGTATATTCTCGATTATCTTGTGCATTGGCACCAGCAGCTGTCTAAGACACCATTTAAACGCATTAGCTTAGAGATTATCTTGCTTCACATCATCCGCAGTAAAAACAGGATCAGCATTGACTCTATAGTGTCCGGCATTAAACAAATGCAAAAGGGCCTATCCTCAAACGAAGATACCCCCCCCTCTCCTGTGAAGGAAAGGCCTCTTACTCCAATAAGCAGAGAGACTCTACCTTCCCCGGAGCCCAAAGCGGAACAACTCATGATTGCTTCTCCGGAGAAAGAAACCATCCACGAGGAGCCTGCTCCTATAGCAGAAAAAATACTAAGCACTTCTCCCCAGAAGGAAGAAGTGGCAAACAAAGAAGAACCAATACAAGTGCCAATTGCGGCAGCAAAGGCTGCCATCTCCCCTAAAAACAGCAATAAACATGAGACGTTGATGCGTTTTTCTGCTGTGGAGCTAGAGGGCGTATTACAAAAAAACAAAAATTAATGAGGAGTGTAAACATATGGGCAGTGGATTTTCCAAAATGAAAAAGCAAGCTCGTCTCTTCGAAGAGCAGATAGAAAAGATGAAAGAGTCTATGCAAGGTACCAGCATAGAAGGCTCCAGTGGCAATGGCCTCGTGACCGTTACCATTAATGGAGAAAAAGAACTAAAAACCATTACAATTAAGCCTGAGTGCATGGACCCTAACGATGTAGAAGGCCTCCAAGACTTGATTAAAGCTGCCTTAGGTAATGCCTATAGCAAAGCTTCCGAGCAGTCACAGAGCTCCATGGGCCTCCCCGGTGGATTTTCTCTGCCCTTCTAATTAAAGAAGCCCAAAGGATATAACGCGGTTTTACGTGCGTGCGAGACTCTTGGGCTGAAAAAAAAATTTCTACTTTCACAACTTATTTATTATAATAGTGTTACAAAAAAACACGCACAGCCAATATTTTCATATTTAATTAATAACCAATTACTTATATCCACGTCTCTACCACTCCAAACACAGAAATGATTGTGATAACGGATTTGCATAATACACCGACAATTGTGATAATGATTGCATAATACAACATCCGCCCCTAAGGAGATCTTATGCGCTCTATGGATATTGATTTTTTGGAAAACCAATCCATCCCTACGTTAATGTCGGGAAGTTTACAAAAACTTGGCCGCTACCAGGGGAAACAAGAGCTGTACTTTCAAAGACGCCCGGAGCTTCTAAAAACCCTCAAAGAGCAAGCTATAATACAGAGCGTCGAGTCCTCCAATAGAATAGAAGGCATCCTAGTACCGGAAGAGCGTCTTAAAGAAATTTTAAGTAATCGAGACACACCTAAAAATCGTTCAGAAGAAGAAGTGGTAGGTTATCGCAACGTCCTCTCTGAAATCCATGCGAACTATAAGCAAATCGATATAACTCCTGAACAGATCTGCAAGATGCACAAAAAAATGTTTGACTTAACCACTCGTCCGCAGGGCGTTTGGAAAAGTAAAGACAATAGCATTGAAGAGCAACTGCCTGACGGCACTTGGGTCACTCGTTTTTCTCCCGTTTCAGCTAGAGAAACTCCACATTACATGAACGAACTGTGCAAATCCTTTAATAGATTATGGGATGAGCAGAGAGTAGATCGACTCTTTGTATCGCTAGCCTTTATCTTTGATTTTTTGTGTATTCACCCCTTTTTAGACGGCAATGGAAGAATGTCGCGACTGCTGAGCGTGCTTTTGTTACATAAGATAGAATACGATATTCCTCGATTTATTAGCTTAGAGCGCCTCATCGAAGATACGAAAGAATTTTATTACGATGTTTTGAAGGAAGCTTCAATCGGCTGGCATCAATCTCAACATCGTTTGGGTCCATGGTTTGGTTATCATATAACCCTACTCTTGAAATCCTATAGGGAATTAGAGGAAAAAGCAGGAGATGTTCCACTGGAAAAAGGAGAAAAGACCACTTGGGTTCTCGAAGCCATCAAAACACTACCCACCGAATTTCAAATAGGGGATCTTATTCGCCTCTGTCCGGGTGTAAGCAGACCCATGATTCGTGTTGTTCTTGAAAACTTGCGCAAAGAAGGAAAACTAACCATAGATGGATGCACTCGATCAGCTAAATGGAAAAAAGTGAAAGAAATCTAACCACCCGGCAGCTTTGTGACAAAATCGTCACTTTTTGCTAGAAAAAAATGATGAAATTGTCACTTTTTGCCATCTACTTAAACGATCAGCTAGAAACATACTCCCGGCTTGCACAAGAAAGCGGGTCGGAATAACTTTCAAGAAGATACCTAGAAATCTCTTCGGGGGATCCCATCTCTAATACTTTTTCTGCTACCTTGTAGGCGTCAAGAAGAAAGACATTTCTAATGGCTCTTTTTATCGAAGGAATGTATCTGGGAGAACAAGAAAATTGGTTGATGCCAAGGCCGACGAGTAGGGGAATAAAAACAGGGCTCGATGCGATCTCCCCGCAGATGGTAACAGATTTACCTTGCCGTTTTGCCTCCATCTCCACCATCTTAATCATCCTGATGACACTTGGATGGGCGGGATAGCAAAAATCGCTCATAGAGGAGTTGCTCCGATCGATACCGAGCGTATATTGGACGAGGTCGTTGGTACCGATAGAGAGGAAATCGGCCTCTTTGGCTATCGCATCGCAGACAAGCACTGCGGAAGGAACTTCTATCATACATCCAACAGGGAAGGGCCTGTCTTCGCAGAGGCCTTGCAAAACAAGTTCTTTTCTCACTTCTTCAATGACCTTTTTAGAGGAGCGCAGCTCGCCAAGATCAGATACTAAGGGAAGAAGAATCCTCACATCAGATCCTTTCCTTGCCTTCATAATGGCTCTGAGCTGCGTGACGAAAATATGGAGATGGCGGAGAAGGAATCGGATCCCTCTGCATCCGAGGACAGGATTAGTTTCTTTTTCATATTCAAAGAACAGGTCAGGATTTTTATCTCCTCCAATATCAAAAACGCGGATCACTACAGACAGACTCCCTGCAGTTTCTATAAGCTTTGTATAGGCACGTGTTTGTTCTTCTTCCGAGATAAGTAGTGTATTATTGCCAAAGAACAGATACTCCGATCGAAACAATCCGATGCCTTCGGGCCTGCAGCTGTGCATTTCTTCCAGGTCGGATAAATGTCCAATGTTAGCTAACACATGCACAGGAAATCCATCTTTGGTTTCTGTGACGTAGTGTACATCTTGTTGCAGGAGCTGATGCGTTGTTTTCATTCTCAGTTTGATTTCTTTATATCTCTCTAGTGTTGTCATGGTAGGATTTACAATAATCTCTCCGGTCTGTCCATCTACAATGACATTTTTCCCTTCTATATTGTCCCAAAAGCTGCGGTCGATGCGCGACACATAAGGGATCCCCTTTGCCCTAGCAATGAGTGCTGCATGGGAATTTCCCCCTCCATTTTGTGTGACGAAGGCCCGCACGTAGGAGGTCTGTATCGCTGCCGTATGTGAGGGGATGAGCTCTCTGGCAAACACGATGGAGCTCGCAGGGATTTCAGAAAATTGCCATTTCTTCTTTTCATCTAAATGATTTAAAATGCGTTTAGACAAATCCATTACATCTAAGATTCTTTGCTGGAAAAAGGGGTCTTGGATCTTAGAAAACTTTTTTTCGTATTCTTTGATGACCGTTAAAAACACACACTCAATGTTTTTTCTTGTGTTTCTTACGCTATCTTCCACATGTGTTGTGAGAAGAGGGTCGTCTAACATCTGGATGTGCGCTTCGATAATGTCTATGGCATCAAAGGCCGCTTCCTTTTCCAGGCTGGACTTAAGAAAAAACAGATCCTCTTTGCTGGCAAGGATCGCCCTTCTATAACGATGAATTTCCGTTTCAATCTGCTCTGCATCGATCACAAACTCAGGGGTCTGCTCCTCCCCGGAAGAATAGAAGAAAAAGGCTGTTCCAATAGCGATTCCTTCGCTGACCGGGGCTCCCTGCAATCGAAACTCCAAACTCTCTTCCATACGCTTTTATTCCCCAAAAGATTGCTCAAATGCATCAACAAGAGCGACCATCACGGCTTCTGCATCTTCCCCTTCTGTATCGATAGCGATCACAGAATTTTTCGCTGCAGCAAGCATTAATATGCTCATAATGCTTTTTGCATTGATCATCTCCTTTTTGTGGGTAAAGTGTACAGAACATTTGCTGCCTTGCAGCATCTTTACAATAATGGTTGCAGGACGGACATGTAGACCTAAAGCATTTTTAATTTTTACTTTGCGCGAAACTTTCAATTGCGTCTTTGCCTCTAGTTTGTTTTTTTGTAATAGTTTCCAGAAGTTTTACATTAAAATCCTTAGCAGAATTATATCCCATTTCTTTCAGCCGGTGGTTCAAAACGATGGTTTCTATAAGAAGAACAACATCTCTTCCCGGCTTTACCGGCAATACGTGATAGGGGAGATTCACTCCCAAGATATCTCTGTATTTTTCATCTAGTCCTACCCTATCATAAAAACGCTTATCATCCCACTGCTCTAGCTGGACGATGATATCCACTTTTTTATCGTCCCTGACACAGACCGCCCCATATAGGTGGGCTACGTTAATGATGCCGATGCCTCTGATTTCCATCAGGTGCCTTGTGAGCTCAGGACCTGACCCTTCTAAGTAGGAACCTTCCCGCAACTTGATCTTGACAATATCATCGGTAATGAGCCTGTGTCCCCGTTCAATCATCCCTAGGGCCGCCTCACTTTTCCCTATGGAAGAATCCCCTTGGATCATGACACCTACTCCAAAGGCTTCCACTAAGGTCCCATGGCAAGTCATGCTAGGAGAAAACTCTTCGTTGAGTAGAAATGTTACACGGCTGAGCAGGTCTATTGTTTTTAAGGAGCTTCGAAATAGAGGAAGCTGATGCTGCTGACAAAAATCAAAGAGCTCCTTTGGAGGGGCATACTTCCCCGCTAGAATAACTGCAGGTGTTTGATGTGTTAAAATCCCTTGCAGCCTTTGCCGTCTCACCGTCTCCTCTAGATCTCTTAGGTAAGAGACTTCCACAGTCCCAAAAATCAATATCCTTTGATTCTTATAGTTTTTTAGATAGCCGGATAAGCTCAGCCCAGGCCTATGCACCTGCGGGACTTTGATCTGCCTTGTCATACCACTTTTGCCACAAATAACCTTCAGATCAAGCGTCTGCTGATATTTATGATAGAAGTCTTTTACCAAATACATAATGATCCTTCTTGCATGCACAAGACAAACATAAGCCCCCTTTCTATCTCAGAAAAAACTTTGCCGATGACAAAAAATCTGAGGCAATTACAATTTTAGACATTGCCGAGCATTTTTCAAAGGAAAAAGCATTTTTCAAAGAGAAAAAGTTTGCAAATTACTAGAAACTTGGATCAACTAATGAGAAGCAAAGCTAAAAGTAGAGAGTAGCAAGATGGCGTATACAAAAGTGGTGATCATTGGTGGAGGATTTGGAGGACTTAATGCAGCAAAGTCGTTGCGTAGGGCAAAGATCGATCTTCTGATCTTAGATAAAACCAACCACCATCTTTTCCAACCTCTCCTCTATCAAGTAGCGACGGCTGCGCTCTCTCCCGGAGAAATCGCCTATCCCATAAGAGAAATTTTTCGCAAGCAGAAGAACACCACCGTGATCATGGGTGAAGCTAAGGCCATAGATAAAGAGAAAAAGCAAGTCACACTGGCTAACGGAGACATCATCCATTACGACTATCTGATCCTCTCTGTCGGGGCCAGGCACTCTTATTTTGGCAACGACGGCTGGGAGGCCTTTGCTCCCGGGCTAAAAACCATAAACGACGCATTAAAAATCAGAGAGAAAATTCTTATCTCCTACGAAAAAGCAGAAAGACTCGACAGCATCACAGAGGCTGCCAAATATCTCAATTTTTGTGTGATCGGCGGCGGCCCTACAGGAGTAGAGATGGCCGGCGCCATCGCAGAAATCGCCCATACGACACTCTTTGACAATTTTAGAAGGATTAACACAAGCAAAACAAAGATCTATTTAATAGAAGCTGCGCCCCACATCCTTCCTGTCTACTCCCCCGCCCTCTCCGAAAAAGCAAAAAAAGAGCTGGAGAAGCTAGGAGTAAAGGTACTGACGGGAAAAAAAGTGATTAACATCACAGAAGGCGGCGTTCAGATGGAAGATGAGTTCATCGAATCCAAGAATGTGATCTGGGCCGCGGGGAATCAAGCTTCCCCCCTACTAAAATCTTTAAACGCAGCGCTGGACCGTCAAGGCAGAGTCCTAGTGGACCCGGATCTGAGCATTGCAGGCCACCCGGAAATCTTTGTGATCGGCGACGCTGCCTGCGCAATGGGCAAAGAGGGGAAACCCCTTCCAGCCATTGCTCCTACTGCCATACAACAAGGGAAATATGTGGCCAAGATCATCAAAGAGGGGCTGCCTAAAGATCAACGTCCTCCCTTTGTCTATTTTGACAAGGGAAGCATGGCGACCATCGGAAGAGGAAAAGCCATTGCCGTTATGGGCAAGTTCCAGTTCGAAGGTTTTTTTGCTTGGCTGGCCTGGGGCCTCATCCATATCATGTACCTCATCGGCTTCAGAAATAGAATCGGCGTCATCTTAGAATGGATTACCATATTCCTCACGGGACAACGGGGAGTCAGACTCATCCATGGCACCTTGGATCAAGATACAAACAAATAGTGAAGAATAGATTCTGTCATAACTATGCTCATTTTTGGAAAGAGAACCCCGCCTTTTTTGTGGGGATCTTTTTCTTGCTCGGCATTGTTTCCTATGCAAACATCTCCTACGTATGGATCCTATTACTGCTCTGCACTCCTTTTTTACTTTCCATACCGATGAGTCGTTATCACTTGCATAAAGTCTTCATGGCCGTTGCCCTTGCCATTGCAAGCTTTTTTTTTCATTTGAACACCATGCAACACTTTTCTAAACTACCGGAGGAAACAATAGGCAAAGCCCTCTTTTACCCCATAGAAATAAAAACAAAATACAGTCCCTTTGGCTCTTCCACCTACTGCAAGGGAACATGTAGTTTCTTTGAGGAAAATAGCACAAGACAAGGACATCAAATTCCTTGCCTTCTCTATTTCTCTCCTAGGCAAACATCTTTTACTGCAGACTCTGACTATCTCATCGAAGGAGTACTGAACAAAAAAAGTGACACTCTATTTTGTTTAACACCTGCAAAAACAAAGGAAATGCTCCCCCTAAAAGACACATACTCTTTTGCTAAGTGGCGCCACGAATGTAAACACAGCCTAAGCTCTTACATCAAAAAAAAAATTCCCTCTAAAAAAAGTGCCCATTTCCTCTCCGCCCTCTGCACGGGAGAGCTAGAGGAAAATATGCTCAGTTTCTCCTTTAGCCAGGTAGGCCTACAACACATTTTAGCCATCTCCGGATTCCACTTCGCCCTCCTCTGCGCTATTTTACGCTTTGCCCTGCAAAGACTCTTCCCATTAAAACTCTCCTACCTACTGCTGCTCATTGCTATGACCTCCTATTTTTTCTTTCTAGGGGCAGGACCCTCTGTCACCAGATCTTGGATAGCCATTACCATCTATTTACTTGCCAGGATGTTTGCTTATCAGACCTCTGCCATCAACGCGCTTGGCGTAGGCCTTACCATTGAACTGCTCATCGATCCTCTTGTGGTCCATCACTTGAGCTTTCAGCTCTCCTTTCTATGCACTGCGGCCATCTTACTTCTCTATCCCCTCTCCTACAAAGTCCTATGCGTCTTATTTCCCGAAAGGACGCAAAAGCAACTCTCCGCCTTTTCCTTAAAAGACCGCACCGGCTACCGAACCATCACATTTCTACGCTCAGCTCTAGCCGTGAACGTAGCCGTACACGTAGCATCCATTCCCGTTTGCCTTTTCCACTTCCACAAGTTCCCCCTTCTAGCTTCTTTTGCCTATAACCTCTTCTTTCCTCTCCTCGTCAGCGCAAGTGTCATCCTTCTGCTCGCTTCTATAGCCTTAGATTTTGTCCTCCCCTCCCTTGCCGGCTATCTTTTTGATGCTACTTCCCTCTTTACTAAAGAAATCCTACAGGTCGTTGCCTCTTTCCCCTCCTCGCTGCGCATAGACCTCCACTCTCCTTCTATGCCTTGTATGTTGGTGGTAACCTTTCTCTCCATGCTTCTTTTTGTGGCTATCTATAACAGAAGGAAACCTTCGATTTTTTTTGGCTCCTGAGCAACCCGTGTAGCGCTTTAAATCGCAACACTAAGACTCTTCTAGTGTTGCAATTTCGGCTCTTAGTGTTGTGATTTATCAAATCACAACACTAAGAAAAATCGCGCCAATAAACACGTAAGCAGCTTATACTTAACGATTTTATATACAAAAGAATACAGGAAAAATATTTTTAGTGTTGTGATTAATGCAATCACCACACATACTAAGGCTTTAGTGTTGCGATTCCATTAAATCACCACACTTGATGCTAATTTTACTGAGGATTTTATGGTTAGGCCTATACCGGAAAAAGAATGGAATGAGATCACGCGCAGCTTAAGTTTTTTCTCGAACGGAGCCTCGCTTAAAGAGATTAATAAGTCTTTAAAAAAGCCTTTAGCTCCGTATACTTTACAGCGTCGCCTAGCTCATCTTGTGAAAGAAGGAAAGGTGTATACGGAAGGAAAGGCACAAGCTCTCCGTTACAAACTATCGCCTTCACGTACAAATGAGCCTGAAGAGAGCTTTGCTGTAAAAGAATCCAAGGATTCGCTGATCCCCTTATCAACAGTTTCTCATGATATCCAAAAGAAAATGGGAAATCCCATTCAAGCGAGAAAACCTGTAGGTTATAATAGGAAATTTCTAGATTCCTATCATCCCAACGTCTCAAGCTATCTATCCCCATCCACACGGAGAAGACTTCTGGATTTGGGCAAAACGGATGGACACCGTCCTGCCGGCACCTATGCAAGACAAATTTTTAATCGACTCCTTATCGATCTATCATGGAATTCCAGCAGGTTAGAGGGGAATACGTATTCCCTACTCGAAACAGAGCGGCTACTAAATTTAAGTAAAGTTGTGCAAGGAAAGGATTTTAAAGAAGCTAGAATGATCCTAAATCATAAAGAAGCTATTGAGTTTTTGGTAGATTCAGCGCCTCATATTGGAATCAATCGTTATACCATCCTCAACTTGCACGCCCTTCTTTCTAATGATTTGCTGGGGAATCTGGAATCGTGCGGTCGTCTGCGGTCTATTGCTGTAGGTATAGGTAAATCCGTGTATCAACCATTGGTAATGCCTCAGTTAATTGAAGAGTGCTTTCAACAAATTTTAGATACTGCAAAAGACATTCAAGACCCATTGGAACAAGCATTTTTTTTGATGGTACACCTGCCCTATTTACAACCATTTGAAGATGTGAATAAGCGTGTTTCACGTCTTGCAGCCAACATACCGCTTATCCAGCACAATCTCTGTCCATTATCTTTTATAGATGTACCCCAGCAAACATATATAGACGGGCTTTTAGGTGTTTACGAATTGAATCGCATTGAGCTGCTGCGCGATGTTTTTGTTTGGGCATACGAACGTTCTTGCCAGCGCTACTCCATTAATAAACAAGAACTCGGTGATCCGGACCCTCTTAGGCTGAGTTACCGAGGCCTTATTACAGAAATTATCGGGAGCATCGCACGTAAATGTATGGATAAAACAGCAGCTGTTCTTTTCATCAGAGAGCAGGTGCGACAGTTTGTGCCATTTGAGACACAAGCTCGTATGATGGAAGTTATAGAAGAAGATCTAATGAGTTTGCATGAGGGCAATATTGCGCGTTATCGACTTCTTCCTTCAGAGTATGAGAAGTGGAAAGAAAGTTGGCTTTGACATACAAGAATTTTCTCTTTCACTACTCCTATGCAGCGATGGTGTGCGACTACTCTGATGTCTGCCTTCTACGATTTTGTATTACCCGAGAACTAAAATATTTACTTACCAATTTTACAACCTTTTACTTTGATTTTAATAGAAGACTTCGACTATCTTATACCTCACAGTTATTAAAGCATCATTTTAGTAGCTGAAGTGGCGACCGTAGCTCAGTTGGTTAGAGCGTTGGATTGTGGATCCAAATGTCGCGGGTTCGAGCCCCGTCGGTCGCCCCATTTCTTGGTCGTTATTCCACATACAAGCGATTCCATGGATATCCTTACTTAATTAACTGCATTTGTGCTAGGTAAGGGGAGATAGCTACTTAAGGAGTCGTCATATGTCACCGTTTGAAGCATTTATACTCGGCCTAGTGCAGGCGGTAACGGAATTTTTTCCTGTCAGCTCCTCTGCCCATCTGAAGCTTGTAAAGATCGCCTTTGGCATGGAAGAGGGAGAGAGCACGGTACTCCTGGATTTATGCTGCCATGGAGCCACTTTATTTGCCGTTTTATTTTTCTTAAGAAAAGAAATCCAAAGGATCTTTACCATAGAAAGAGACAAACTACTTCTTCTTTTTTTGGCGACCCTTCCTTTGGTTCCTTGCTACTTCCTATTAAAACCACTTAGGGAGTTTGCATCGAAAAGGGAGAGCTTGGGGTTTTGTCTGATGTTGACAGGGGTGATTCTCCTTGCAGGACAGTTACTGCGGCTAAAATGGGGGTCAAGAAGTAAGATCAAAGATGCGCTATGGATTGGCGCTGCGCAGTCTGCCGCCCTTATTCCGGGGATTTCGCGTAGTGCATCGACGATATCTTGCGCGCGAGCGCTCGGATGGAAAATA
>JAHFTP010000091.1 GCA_023265495.1 Chlamydiota bacterium | reverse complement strand
GCATAATAATTAAAGAGATCGTTTGCATAGGAATTCGCATCTCCATAAGCAGTGCTAGTGAGATAATCAGCAGGAAAAGGGGGATAATTATAATTTTTGAACTGCGTAGGCCCCGGTTGGACTGCCGGCAGATGCTGACTAGTTAAGCCGCCTGTGTTTACAGGTACTGCCGCATTGCCCAGACTCTGTTTTGGAGAGAGGACGCGCAAATAGGTCTGCAACCCCGTGCCGGCATATGGGTCTGTATAGAAGGGAATCGCCAGCCTCGGCCACACTTTTGGGTTGACGCCGGTCAGATCTTCCGCCGTCAATCCGGCAGTTACAGAAGTCAAAATCCCACTACGCGTCGTTGCTCCCCCAGCTCCACCGATACCAAATCCTGAAGGGAGGGCATTGGGGCTTTGGACCAAAGGAGTGATCGTACTTGGAGACATGGAATCATAAGAGTAATAACTGATTTTTATTGGCAATCCAAATGCATCAACCTCGGTTGTATTCACTGAAGCAGTCCAAGGAATCGATGCCCCTCCCGTTCCTCCACTTGGAAGAAATGTGATCTCAACCGATTCATATAGATTGCTATAATTTGGATCGTAGAAGGCGTAATAGGTGGGTGCCACGATCTGATTGGGAGGAACAGCTGGAGGACTAACTAAAGTGTCCGATTGCAGATACATAGGCGATCCTATAGAAAAATAGAATCGAGAACCGATCAGCGTCGGCACATAAACAAGATAATGATGCGCTCCCGTCGACGAACTTGGCAAGCTGGTCAGCGGATACGAGTAATGAGGAGAATATGTTCCGGAAGAGGCTGCAACAGGAGTTAAGATGCCATTTTCCCCTAACGTAAAAAAATACTCCGTGGCATTTGCTGCTGCCGACTGCGCTCCTGCTAAGAGAACATATACCTGATCATCCGGCTGGCTGGTCGTATTGAAGATCACAACAGGAAGATACCCACTGATCGGAGCTGGATCAATAGGATTAACGGGAGGTGGCGGCGGCGGCGGCGGTGGTGATGGTGGATCTGGGGGCAAGGAGTTCGTAGTGGATGAACAAGGGGTCGTTAGATTAGCAGAAGATAAATCCTGCTTCTCTTCACAAAAAAATTCGTCGTAAAATTCAGTTAATCGGTCGCGTGAAAACGTATTTTCGCCGGCATTGATGCCCGTAGTGAAAAAACAGGCCATTAGGATAAAGAAGTATTTCATCATCAATTCTACGCGCCGTAGTCCCCCGCATGAGCCAGGGAAGGAAGGCGTGCTCCCTATTAAATTGTTAACATCGGAAGCCTAGCGACTTCCCGATCCTCATAAAGTACTGCAAACGAAGGAAAAATCTGATTTTGCCTCTCTCCGCATGGGTACTCAGCAACACTTTTTAACCTAAAATACTAAATAGATGCTAGTTTTTATTTAATTTTTTGTTATCGGTAGACAAATACATTACACATTGATAATGTGACAAAAAAGAGCAAATGTAGGTGAATTATGAAAACTACTGAGAACAAAGCAAACAAAACCATATTTAAAATGTTTTGGAAAGTAGCAATTCTTTTACTTATTATTCTTCCTCGACCTGCATTCAGTTTTGTTGCTTACTTTTTCTCTCCCCATAAGGGAGACAATTCACAAAATGCTGACCAGCAAAAGGATCCTTCTCAAGCAATGGATGTCGAGAACGTGTACGTCGAAGAGTTAAATTCCCGGTTACAAGTCGGTGGCAACTACACATATTTGACTCTCCAACCACATGGCCATCAGTCCTTTGAAGGGAGTCTTGGAGGGGCGCAGGCTTCCTATGAATATAGGCCATCGAATCGGTTTTATGGAGGGGCCACGTTTGCTTGGAAAGAAGGAAGTACTCACGGGTCCGCAGGAAGACGCTCCATTCTGTATTTCGATGCGCAAGAAAGATTAGGATACACATTTGCTACGGCAAAGAAAGATTGGCGACTGACTCTCTTCTCCGGATTAGGTTTTAGGTTCGTAAGACAAAATCTGCATCCAAACGAAGGGAGCTCTCTTCGTTTCAAATACAATGAGTTCTATGTACCTGTAGGATTACTTACAAATTATGAGATACATTCTTGCTGCGCCTTAGGAGTGGACTTTACTTGGATGCCGCAGATCTATCCTACTGTATCCATTGTTCCTTTAAAAGGCGCACACTGGACGCTGATAGATACGTTAAACAACTTTTACGTGGCGGTTCCCCTCACTTTTACTTTAACAAAAAACAAAAAATTTCTTCTCATCTTCAAACCTTCTTATGAACACTGGGAAGATGGCCACTCTACCGCAAAATTATCTGGCGGAGCGTCCCTCGGCCTGCCCGGCAATACCTATAACTACTACGGAGCGGATTTAAATTTTGCTTATAGCTTCTAGCCTCCCGAAGAACTATATCTAGGTCTTACTTCTGCGCTAAAACCTCTAAAGTTTGCACAGAAAATTTGATCTTCCCTTGATTGTCTGCCAGATGGGTAGACAAGTAACTATTGGCTATCTCTTCGAGCAACAATTCCTTTTCTTCCACAGGAACAGCATGAAGATAAGGGAGCCATTTACGCAAAAAACAGCTAAATGCCTCCTTAGAACCAAACTCATCTTCCTTGTTATACACGGATATCTTCAAAGGCTTGAATTGATGATCGACAAGAAGATCTCTATATTCTGCGGGAGTATAAAACTTCCAAGGAGGGGTAAATGTTGTGAAATACTTCTTCCACTTATCCGCTACGAGCACTTTTTGCAGTGCGTGAATGAAATTTTTTGGAAGCCCCATGGGCATTTGTATCCAAATTTTGCCTCCGGGCTTCAGCCCCTGAAAAAAACCATTGAGAGCGGAGTCTTGGTCTAAGACCCAATGCATCGCCATGAAAGAAGTGATCAAATCAAATTCATGCACATAGCTTAGGTCAGCTGCATTATTTACACGGAATTCCAGATTAGGAGACGCACCTTTATATTTTGCTTTTGCCACATCAACTAATGCGGAGGAAATATCCACGCCCACGACTTTTCCAAGCTTCACTTTTTGCGCCAATAAGGCAGTGATCCTCCCATCGCCGGATCCTACATCCAAAATCGTTTCACTACCTACAAAATCATACTTTTTAAAGAAGTCATCGACACTCTTCGATTCCGTGGAGACCACGGGCAACTCCTTTTCACCGGAGTGACCTTCTTGACTTAGGCAGAGTCCCAAACAAGAAAAAAAGCTGAACAGGACGGTGTTCATAGAGAACCTCCAGAGAAAAAGCTTATAAAATACTTCGTAAACACTATTTTAAGCCGAAAGCTATTATTTTGTCCTTCTTGAAAATAATTAAAGGTCTTTTCTAGAGGAGAAATAGCTATTTTCCCTATTTCTTTATCTTTTAAGCGGACAAGAACTGCTAGAAGAAACTCTGGCCTTTTTACTAAGTAGCGCAACTTCTTCTTACTTAAGAAAAATAGCGTATGCAAGATGCACAGTTTTGCACAGAGATAAAAAAGCCATACAAAGCAGGGGATCGCCCCGATAAACACATAGACGTCACGATCCGTATAAAAACTTACAAAGGCCATCAGCCAAGATAGAATAAGGGTGCAGAGAAGAACTGTAGAGTCGATTGGCTTAGCAAAAAGTGGCCCTAAATATCTTCTAAATAAACCCTTTGCTGTTTGATAGGCAAAAATCTCCTCAAAAAGAGATCCATTAATAGGGAGTCTTGCCGCATGTACCATCTCGTGAGAGAGAACCTCTTCTACGGAATAGCCACAATAAGATCCCTTTCTAAAGGCCTTTTTTAGCTGTATGACAGGCAAGGAATACGACTGATACGGCTGCATCCAAAAACAGGCCCCTTGCCATAGGTAGAGGGACTGATTAGAAAAAAAACAGACGACCTCATCGCAGGAAAAATCAAAGAGTTTCTTCGTAAGCTTTTGTGCTAATAGCGTATCTTCCTGGGTAAGGGCATCTGCAAATAATGTATTTCTTGCTAAATAAAATGCATGAAAGACATTTCCTCTTTCTAGAAACTCCTGAGCCGACTCTTCATCGTAGGGGAAAAGGCCTTTTGCATCGTACGAGTAAAGAGTGGGAAGATCTACCATGCAAAACCTATCTCCTCGCCATTTTCCACCTGCTATAGAAGAGCGCGCTGCAAAGTAGAGCTAAACTCCCACTACTAGCATAAAGGACCACTACTTTCTTTTGCAGCCTTCGATTTTCTTTTTTCACTCTGGAAAGGATTTTAGAATCTTGATTCCCCTCTTTTTTTTCTGTCCACGCTGCCCGCCACTGGTGCTCTCCTAGGGCAAACCCTTTTTTTCTTAAGGATAGGACTTCCTTCTGGGAAAAAAGATCTGAGGCAAAAAGATAGCTGGCTGGCAGAGGAAGATCGATATAGGAAGATTGTCCTATCCATTTGCGCGTCGCAAGAACAAAGCTCTTAAATGTTCTATTTATTACTTTCAGAGCGCTGTGCCCAGCAAAGTCTATTTCTACTTGATCCCAGCAGGCCCTTACATTCTCTAACGTCTGTTTCAGGATAGGATGCAAAGGTCGTGATCCGATGAGGCATATCCCCGGAAATATATGGGAATCTATACCCACTACAAGATGTGGCTTTTCTAAAGGAACATAAAAGTCGACACCCTCGTGGAGAGAGTCAAAAGAAGCCATACATTCTACATCGTGATCTACATAGACCCCTCCTTCTTGAAAAAGGATTTCATAACGTAAAATATCTGATTGCTCTCCAAAGTTTGTCGTTTTTTCTAAAAGCCCTCCGAGGTGCGTAAAAGACAAATCTTGAATGGAGCACCTTTGCATCCCCTCTACCGGTATACCCCTATCGGAATCCGTCCAGAACTTAAAGACCCAAGCGGGATGTTTTTTCATCCAAGAATGTATATTGCGGGCAGATCCCGTAGGAAATGGTTTCGGTCCAAGCCAGATGAAGTGTATCACCTTAGGGATACGTGTGGGAGTGTGCTGTTCATTTTGCAAAACATCTTTATGTTCGTCATAGAGGTCCTTATAAAAAGCCACATCTTCAAGGTCTATTTTTGACTCGACATATCTCCACTTTTTTGTTCCCTTACCCATAAGAAATTCAAAAGAGCTTTTTCTCACGATTTCTTGTGTATAAAAAACCCAAAAAGCAAAAACAGCAGGCATCAACACCAAACAAAAAATGAGGAGTGCTAGACGAACTCGCTTTATGAAAAGAACCATAACAACTTCCTGCTAACCCATTGTTCTTTTACGTTTATAGAAGAAATAAAGGAAAAAACCTACGCCTAGCAAGTTGGCTATTCCAAGCACAGAACTCACCAACAAGATGACATTGACTTTCTTCGATAATTTCATCAGCCTCTGCCGCGTGTTCTTCTCAAAAATGCTCTCCGCATCAAACCAAGCTCCTGCAAATGTATGTCTTGCATAAAGAGCATGTTCATCATCCGGTGCATTGAAATAATAGGCGGGAAAGACTGCCTCTTTCTGCTCACTGCTAGCGAGGGCTCGTACAGCATTAGCAAAAGCAGAAAATGTCCTATGCGATACTCTAGCAATCACCGCATCTTTGTCCTTGCCTGGGTAGAGCTTTTCTATTTCGTCCCAATTGTCGGAGAGCCAGTCAATCGTCTTTTTTATAATAGGATGCTTGGGGACAGAAGCGATAAGGTTGTTAGTCACTTGGATAGAGGAGCTAAGCGGTATTTGCGACGGCAGCTGTAGGGCACAATAAAATTCGTAGGAGCTATTTAGGGGATCAAATGCTTTAAAGCATTTGACATCGTGGTCTACATAAACTCCTCCTTCTTGCCATAAAATCTCGTAGCGAAGCACATCGGATTTCTCTCCATAATTCTCTGAAGAATAAAAATATTTTTCGAGTTTAGTAAACAAAAAATCTTGGATGAGCTTCATCTTCATTTGAGGATGGGGAAGAGCTCTGACTCTATCCGTCCAAAAAATAAACTCCCACTGTGGATGTTTTGCGATCCACGACTTGACATTCCCTATCGACTCTGCAGGAAATTCTTTGGGCCCTACCCATATAAAATGGATTTTTTTAGGGACCTGTAGCTGTGGGGGCAAGAGAGTTTCTACAGAGGTGTTTTTCTGATATAACTGCTGAAAAAAGGAAATATTGTCCCAATCCTCTTTTGTTTGCACGTACTGCCAGCAGGGAAGCCCTTCACCCATTAAGGAGTAAAAATTTGCAGGTTTATTTTCTGTTTTTTTCTCCTTACTTTGACAGCCTGAGACGAAAACAAGGCCTGCTATTAGCCATAAAACACAAAAGAATTGTCTATTTTTTTTCATAAAGCGATCTCTTTCACCGAATCCATACTGGAAGATTAACTGGTTTTCTCTCTATTGTCACATGTTCTTTGTTTTTTTGTATAAAAAGCCATAAGGCCAAGTAAAGAAAAAAACATTAACTTTCCAGAGGAAAATGCAACAAAATAAAAATCACAACAGGAGATAAATACATATCCAACGAAAATAGAAATAAGAACTACGGCATAAACATCCAACTGACTTCTTACCAGAGATACAAAGGTGCTCCCACAAAATAGGATAAATAGCGCCCCTCCTACAAGTCCTGTCTCAGCTAAAAGCAATAAAAAAGCATTATGCACTGGTTGAAACTGGTAATAAGATAGCGGCTCCTTGCTATACTTTTGCATAGAAGGAACAAAGCAATTGAAGCCTACACCTAAAAGGGGATTCTCCTTTATCATAGTAAAAGAAATCTCTTGGTATTTGATCCTTTCCTTATCAGAGCCTTTAGCTATCCGATTATAATTAACGATACCCCCCCTTTGCTTAATCTGCGGATAAAAGAGGAAAAAACTGCCGGCCAAGAAAAGGCAAACCGACAAAAGCAGCGTGCGATATCTGCTCAAG
>JAHFTP010000090.1 GCA_023265495.1 Chlamydiota bacterium | reverse complement strand
CCAAAAAGGATTCTATTCTGTAAATCAAGTAGCAAAACTTCTTAATGTTCCAGCTCAAAAAATCTATTATGCAACTCGTGTAGGTTTAATGAAAGCTACAAGAAAAGGCGCTGCTTGGGTTATTCATTCGAACGAAGTGAAACAATATCAAGAAAATTACTTGAATAAGAAAACTGAGAACTTTCAAGTAATGTAAGTAGAAACCCTCTTTTTTAGTTAAAGTGGGTTTTTCTTTTTTTGTGCCAACTTGGTCCTAATGGTATCGCTCCCCCTACTATGTCCACCTACTTGATGAGGGTAGGTGGTTTTTTGTATTTATGAGCATCTTTAGATGGAACGTACTATACTCCCATTTCTTCTCCTTTTTAGAAAAATAGAGCCTAAAACGGGCTGTAAAAGCAGAAAAAGCTACATGTGTATGAAAGTTGCTGATTCTCTATGCTGAGGGCTCTGCTAGCTGAAAATCTTTGATTTGGAGCTGAATACTTGATTTATTAAGGAATATGTTAATATGAGGCGTAAAAGCGATATGCAGGGTCTGATTTTTGCTCGAGAGGCGATCCTTTTTATCTGCCATTCCAAAGGCAATTCCTTCTAAAAGACGGTCATTTTGTTCTAAATACAGTTTTAAATGGGTCTTCCCGACAACTTTTGGGGGCCATGTTTGTTTTGCATCACAATATAATATAGGTGCTGGATTTTCATTGCCAAAAGGTTCGAGAAGGCTTAACGATTCCATAAAGTCAAAGGTAAGATCTCCGAAGTTGATTTTAGCATCTAAAAATAACTTAGAAATAACATCTTGATCTTTGAGTTTTTTTTCTGCTGCTGCAATAAAATTGTTTCGGAATTCATCGATATTTTGTTTTTTTATGGTAAGGCCTGCTGCAAAATCATGTCCGCCGAAATTCTCCAAAATATTTCTGTTTTCATAGAGATTTTCTAATAGGGGGAATTCTGGGATGGTTCTGATAGACCCTTTCCCTAAGCCGTTATCAATAGCAATGATCACTATAGGTCTATTATATTGTTTGGCAATTCTTGCGGTGATAATAGGTATGATGCCGGGATGCCATTTTTCTGAGGCGAGAACAATCGCTTTCTTCTCGAGGATGTCGGGATTTTGCTTGATGAACTTTTCTATGTCTTCAGCATCCTTGCGTTCAATTTTCTGTCTTTCCAAATTATTCAGATCAAGCTCCTTGGCCAGAGCTTCCGCTGCTACCGGATCTCTAATGAGAAGAAGTTCCACCCCTTTGATCGGATCGGCTATTCTGCCTAGGCTATTCATTCTAGGAGCCACTTTAGAGGCTATGTCTACTGTAGTAATTTCTCCGGGCTTTAATTCGCAGACAGAAAATAACTTGCTGAGCCCAATTCGCTTAGTTTTTCTCAGTTGTTTTAATCCATAGCGTACAAGAATGCGGTTTTCCCCAAGAAGTGAACCCATATCTGCTATCGTACCTAAGGCCACTAGGTCGAGGTAGCGCTTTAGATCGATTTTGCTGCTGCTGATTTCCCCATTGGTTATCAAATAGTTAGTAATCGCATGGGCTAATTTAAAAGCTACGCCGACTCCTGTGAGGCTTCTATTTGGGTACGTGCTATTTAAAAGCTTGGGATTGAGTGTTGCGATGCAATGAGGAAGCTTCGCGGTAGGTTCGTGGTGATCTGTAATGATCACATCAATATTTTGTGCTACGGCTTCAGCTATTTCATTGGCTGCGGTAATGCCGCAATCGACTGTAATGATCAATTTGCATTGCTTGCTTAAAGCAAAGTCTAGAGCATCGTGCATAATGCTTTTTTTTAGGGAATTTCGGTTGGGAACGTAAAAAAAAACACCACCACCGATATACTTGAAAAATTCTGTAAGTAGCGCGGCTCCTGTAATTCCGTCTACATCGTTGTCCCCATAGATCAAGATGTTCTCTTTATTTTTTAATGCATCTATGACGCGGGCTACGGCCTTGTCCATATCGGGAAATAAATGCGGGTCATGGAGGTTGGGAAGCTTGGCATACAGGTAGTCATGAATGTCCTCTAAGCTGGAGAATTTCCTAGAGGCTAATACTTGCGCAGTGACGGGATGAATGTTGAATTCTTTAATTATGGTTTTGACCCATTCTGCATCTGTCTTGGGGTAAATCCAAATGGGATCACGATTTTGAATGGATCGTTGCATGCTGTGTTCCCTATGTTCCCCTTTAAGAAAATTATTCGCAGTTTAAGGCTCGCTTCCGAATGTCGTTTTGTGATTAGGCCATACTTTCACTTTTTATCGCTATAGAAAAAGGTGTCCCTTATTTCTCCATTTACCTGATTGGGGAGTTTGTTGCTACCCCTTGCTCTTTTGCGAGCTCTTTATTATGAAAGTACAGCATCAGAGGAGCTGCAATAAATAATGAGGATAAGGTGCCAAATAGCACTCCAATGGCCATAACAAGAGAGAACCCAAATATCGTGCTGCCCCCTAAGAGGATAAGGGGAAGGAGAACTAATAATGTTGTACCTGACGTCATAATCGTTCTGCTCAACGTTATGTTGATCGCGTGGTTAATGATATCTGTAAAGGAAGCGCGCTTCATCACTCTTACGTCTTCCCGTATTCTGTCAAATACAATGATCGTATCATTGAGTGAATAGCCGACAATGGTCATTAACGCAGCAATAATGTTCAAATCGATCTGCAGTGGAACATGTAGTAAATGTAAGAGGGCAAGTACTCCAACGGTAAATACGATGTCGTGTGCAAGGCATAGCGTTGCGCTGATTGCATATTTAAATTCAAATCGCAGGGTGATGTATATCATGATACAGGCTAATGCTATAAGAAGACCAATGATTGCATTGTTTCTCATGGTATCAGACATTTGTCCGCTAACCTCTGACCAGCTGCCATCTAAAGTCTGCAAGGTAGAAGGGGATAGATCAATGTGAGATTGGGCTAATGCTTTAACAACCCAATCAATTTTAGCATTCTCACCGCCATAGACAAATGGTACTTGAGCAGAGGGCGCTCCTAAACGAGCAAAAGGGCGGCCTGATTGATCTAAAGATCTACTTAAGAAAATCTTGATATTATTAGAGGGTGTTAGTTCTCTAATTTGGATTTCTTGCGATTTTACACCTGCAGCAAGTAATGCTTTTTCTATTTCCATGCGATAGTTAGCGCCTTGATGAGGAACTACTTCCACATTCATGGTGTATCCACCTGTGAAATCCATCCCTAAAATGCTATGTCTTTGCAGAGTCAATGCAATGCCACCTGCTACGATGACAAGCGACGATAGAATAATGGTCGGTTTGGTAAACTTCAGGAAGTTAAAGTTTCTCGCTTTGAACAAATTCACCATAGATAACTTCTTGTTAAGAGGATTTTGCACCCATCCGGCAAAAAAGTATCTCGTCATGAACAGAGCCGTAAACATGGAAGAAATAATTCCTATGATCAAGGTCACTGCAAAGCCTTTTATTGGTCCTGAATCAAAATGCAGTAGTATTAAAGCTGCAATAATGGTGGTCACGTTGGAGTCGACTATGGCGCTAAATGCTTTTCTATAACCTGCATGTATAGCTGAGGCTATTCTCCCCGTCACGGCAAACTCTTCTCTAATTCGTTCAAATACCAAGACGTTTGCATCTACGGCCATACCTACTGTAAGGATCAGTCCGGCAATACTAGCTAACGTAAGCGTTGCTTGGATGTTTTGTAAAGTGGCCCACATAATCAGTATGTTGAACACAACAGCTATAGAGGCTACTATCCCGCCAAAATGGTAGTATCCAATCATCGATCCTATTACTAGGACCAGTGCAATCACTGTAGCCCAAATGCCTAAGGATTTTTCTCTGCTTCCGAGCTCAGGGCTTACATTCTTCTCAGAAAGAATATGAGGAGTGAAGCTAAGAGACCCAGCCTTTAAATCAGCTTCAAGCTGATTGATCTCTCTTTGAGAGAAGCTTCCTGTGATCATGGCACTATCGCTTAATGGAGAATCCAGCGTGGGAGCGCTTACAATAGACCCGTTAAGAACTACTGCCATGCGCCATCCATGCTTTTTGGAATAGGTTTCGTTAGCAGTACCTGAGATTTTCTCCTTGGAGAACGGAGAGGTCCAAGCAAAAAAATCATCTCTTGGATTTAATTTGTTGTTTTCCTTGTTGCTATATTTGCTTTTCACCCCAAAGCCAAGAAAATTACCTCGCGATGGATCGTAAGAAGCATGTACATTTTCTAGGTTTGATCCTTCTAGGGCAAAGTTTCTAAAGACTACCAGCAGTGGGTGTGTCTGCCCATACCACTTTGTGTAGTCATCGCCACGATATAGCGCTATGCTTGAGTACGTGTTATCAAAGGTGCTGCTAATATCTGTGTCTTGGGGGTTTGCAAATCGCAGTCCATTTTCATAGAGTATTCTTGCGGATTCACTTCTCGGTTGAATAACATTGGGATCTACAGAATCTCCATATAAATGGTTCCAGGCAATTTGATTGATCTGCTCAGGAGTTTTCTTGTTTGTTACAATTGCTTCATTCCATACTTCTTGTAGGAAGCGGTTCACATGCTCAGATAAGGCAGAATTGTTAGAAGTGAACTTCTCATTGACAACATGGAAATACATCGAAGAGGCCTTTACAAGCTCTTCTGCCGACAGGTTTTGAGAGCCTGGGAAGTCTAGCGTTATATAATGACCTTCCTGTCTGATGCTCACTTCTGATACGCCCATCTTATTCACGCGGCTGTAAAGCTCATTTATAGCCTGCTTGATGTCCGCTTCGGTAGTCACGGTTCGATTGCTTTGGTCTTTAAGTTCCAGTTGCACTGTTTTTCCACCGGACAGATCCAATCCCCAGTGTAAAATTTTTCTGTCGTCACCCCTAAAATATTTGACTGCGCTTAACTGTAGATTGCTCCAAAATGGACTTTGTGTGGGCTTGGGCACATCGTATTGTGATACCCCTTTAATATTGAGCTGTGCTGCTTGGTAATCATCTCTCCATTTGAGTAAGTCTTCATGAATCCGAGTTCCAATTTTATTTTCAGTAAGGATTCTTTGTTCTACATCAGAGAACTCTAAAATTGCATAACGCTTTGTTCCATGTACGGCGAAATCTTCACGAGTGGCAAGTAGCATGGATTGATAATAGTCGGGTGCCTCGAAAATGAAGTCCCCTTGAAATTCCTTGCTTAGAGGGAAGGCAGACCCTGAATATCCGACAAATCCATTTCTTTGTAAAATTTCTCTTAGCTTTTGGAAGTCTTTGATAAACTGCTGAGCTTGTTCACTCTGGGTTTCTGCTCGGTACTGCTGTAGGATCCTGTCGACTCCTTTTGCTACAACATAGAGGGAATTCATCCTGAAGCCGGGCTCAGGAGATTTCTGCTGTGTAACGGGAGAATATATAAGAAGTCCTAGTTTTTTCTGATTCATAGGTAAACTTATATATTGCTCATAATCCCAGACTGGAAAGGCATCTTTTTTTAAATCGGGGTGAGAGGGGTTCCAATTAGTGAGAAGAGCTTGCTTTATTTCGTCCACTTGAGCCTGGGCCATAAAGCCGAGTCGAAGTGCAATAAAGCTTTTACTGTTGCTGAGTGTAGATAGAGGTATTTCAAACAGGTTGTTTTGCCATTCTACTTTTTCTTCCGTATGTCGGTTCAGATAGGCGATTTCATTAAAAATGAGCTGGTTTACCTTGTCATTTTTAACAGATAATGAGGGGTTGGCTTCTAAGGATTTTTGGTAGGCTACTACATCTTTATAGGGAACAAGAAGTAGGGCTTCTTTAGACCAGTCTATGACAATCTTTTCAAAGAACGGGTTCTTGCCATCTAGGGATAAGTCTTGGGTATTCGATCCAATAGGTGTTTGGGACAGGCTTTTTTGTAGGTTGGCACCTAAAGCAGCATAATTCCAAGGGTGGGGGCCTGCGGAGAAAAACGATTGATTCCTTTTTATGATATCTAAGGTGCTGCTGATGAGTTTTTCGCGGTTTGTTAGGAGCTGGAGCTGTTGCTGCAGTGAAGAATCCAGAAATTTTTCTTGCGAGCGTAGTTCCTTTTCTTCTGTAAGAATTTTGTTCTTATCTGACTGAACCTGACTTTTCAGGTTTTCTAGTTTGGAAAGGAAATTATCTATGAGTCCGGCTTTGTTAGAGGTCTCTGATTGGCTAAAGCTTGCAAAGTATCTTTTAGCTATATCCGACTGCTCTCCAAAAGCAGAAGTAAAGGAAGCTATATTCTGGCAAAGAGCGATAGAAAGGTCTTGCACAAGAGCCTTATCATCATTGGAGACTACTGCTTGTACATATTGCGCATTTTCCGCGACTCCACCCATAGTCATGGCAATTTCTAATACTCTATCATCGACGAGAGCATGGTAAAGAGGAGTAATTTTGCCTTGAGTATCTTTTTTAGCAGAATATTGGATGAAGGAGTTGGTCTGACTGGCATCAAGGTGCACGGGTATTTTTCTTTTGACTAGGATGGTTTTTGACTCATCCACAGTGGAGCTGTAAAGAGAAAGTTGGGCCGGTGCAAAAGGAATTAATGCTCCTGCTCGGGGCAGATAGTGGCGGAATGTGTTTGCATCAGATGCGCTTGCAAAGGCAATGGAAATCAAATCAGGATTTTCAGAAGAGATGTTTACGGATTGAGGTTTTATGCTAAGTAGCTTGCAAAATGACTTTATCCAGTCAGTGGCTTGAGGCTCTAGTTCATTTACTCTTTGCACAATAGATAAGGAGACATCGTTTGCGCGACTTTCTCCTACGGGGGCGTTTAGCGGTTTAGCATAGAAAAATACAGTGGGAAGAATATTGTAAATTGTTAAAACAACTACTGTTAATATTAAAACAAGTTGCCATTTTTTTTGCTTTTCCATTGCTAAATAATCCTTGTTCTAGAGGCGAAAGAATGTTTGAAGAGAATA
>JAHFTP010000089.1 GCA_023265495.1 Chlamydiota bacterium | reverse complement strand
TCTTCAGAAGCAGAAGAGAATATGGTAAAAGAGCGCATTGCCTATTATGCGGTGGAGATCCCTAAAAAGGTGCATTTCTCTTCAGGCTATCTGACATCCGGCTTTGTCATCGAAGATAGCCTAATCGCTCTTTTTCCTGCCACTGAGCTTACCCACCGCTACAAGGTTCGCAGACAAAAATGGAGAAATAGCTACCACACACCCTCTTCTGAATTCCATGAGCTATCACCAGGTGATGTCGTTGTTCATTTCCACCACGGCATAGGCAAATATCTCGGCGTAGAGAAAAAACAAAATCACCTAGGAGAAGAAACAGAGTTCATGGCGATTGGTTACGCGGAAAGCAGTAAGCTCTACGTCCCCCTCACACAGTCTCATCTCCTTAGCCGCTATATAGGAGCAAAAGAAGAGCTGCCCACATTAAGCTTGCTCGGCTCAAACAAATGGCAGAAAACCTGTATACAGGCACAAAAAGCCATTGTAGGCTACGCCCATGAGCTACTGGAGAGAGAAGCGCAAAGGGAGATCCAAGGAGGGACTACCTTCCCCTCTGATGGCATAGACTTGCAGATGTTTGAAGAGGAATTTCCCTTTGTAGAAACAGAAGATCAGACGCAAGCCATCTTGCAAACAAAAGCGGATATGATGTCCACAAAGGCCATGGATAGGCTCATCTGTGGAGATGTAGGCTACGGCAAGACGGAAGTTGCGATGCGCGCGGCCTTCAAAGCTGTTGTAGACGGAAAAAAGCAGGTAGCCATCCTCGTGCCTACAACGATACTTGCCATGCAACACTTTGAAACATTTTCTGCTAGGATGGCCAACTTCCCCGTGAAAGTGGCTGTACTCTCTCGCTTTATTTCTCCTAAAGAGCAGAAGAAAACATTGCAAGAGATCGAATCTGGCACGGTCGACATCGTCATAGGAACGCACCGAATCATCAGTCAAGATGTGCGATTTGGGAGCTTAGGGCTTCTCATCATCGACGAGGAGCAACGTTTTGGAGTCAGAGCTAAGGAACATCTGAAAAAAAGTAAGGTGGGAATAGATTGTCTTACCCTCTCTGCTACCCCAATTCCCAGGACGCTTTATCTTTCTCTTATGGGAGCTAGAGAGATCTCCGTTATTAACACTCCACCACAAGACCGCCTGCCGATTAAAAGCATTGTTTGCAACAGAGAACCTTCCCTCATACAAAATGCGCTCATCAGAGAGCTGTCTAGAGATGGCCAATTCTATTTCATTCATAACAGGGTAGAGAGTATTTTCTCCGTAACAGCAGAAATACAAAAGCTTGTGCCCCAAGCTAAAATAGTGACAGGCCATGGACAGATGGACCCGGAAGAAATTGACGCTGTCTTCCATGCATTTAAAACAGGGAATGCAGACATCCTCGTTGCTACTACCATCGTAGAAAATGGGATAGACATCCCCAATGCCAATACGATCTTCATCGATAAAGCAGAGCAATATGGCCTTGCAGACCTCTATCAACTCAGAGGAAGAGTAGGGAGATGGAACAGACCCGCTTACGCGTATTTTCTAAGTGCAAAGTTAGAACGCCTCCCCGAACTTGCCCGTAAAAGGCTTCACGCTCTTGCAGACACGTCAGGATACGGCGGAGGGATGAAAATCGCTATGCGCGACTTAGAGATCAGAGGCGCCGGAGATATTTTGGGAGTGCAGCAATCCGGACAGATCTCTCAGGTAGGGTTTCACCTCTATTGCAAACTACTCAAAAAAGCCGTAGAGGCCCTCCGCAAGAAAAAGCCTATCGAGTTTTTAGAGACAAAGATCGAAGGCACCATACAAGCCTACCTTCCGGAAGATTATATGAGCGAGCCGAGCCTTCGCATGGAGATCTACCACAGGTTAGGCGAGGCCACCTCTTCAGATGAGGTAGACCAAATCTTTGCAGAGATACAAGATCGCTTTGGCAAGCCGCCGCTAAAAGCAATATGGCTCTATCACCTCACAAAAGTCAGGATCTTCGCATCCCAGCACCACTTCATTCAAATCCGATTTGATCAATATACCATGAGTATAGAGCGAAAGAAAAAAGAGCAAATCCAGAAAAAGACGCTTCCTCTGCCTTCCATGAAAGACCCCAAAGAGTGGGAAAAGAAAGTGATCGAAGAGCTGCAAAAATGCGCAAACCTTTAGGAGCTTTCTCGTTGCCTATTTATGCCCTGGGAGCTTCTACGCCTACGTTTCTATGATAGGCTCCCTTGACATGATGTTGCTGAAGGTTTTTTGAACGTTTTAAGATGGAGATCCCCTTCTCCACATGGTCTGCCATGTATCTGTCGTAGACAAATTCAGAGCTTTTTTTTGTT
The DNA here is from genome assembly GCA_023265495.1 of Chlamydiota bacterium. Classification (GTDB taxonomy): domain Bacteria; phylum Chlamydiota; class Chlamydiia; order Chlamydiales; family Rhabdochlamydiaceae; genus JAHFTP01. Next base: position 4,798 of record JAHFTP010000089.1, on the reverse strand, counting down.
TTGATGCCATCGTTGTTCAGCGGAAGATCGGAGATAAGGAGCAGGGCTCCTAAGGTGAATTTTCTCTTATAGCTCGCAGCAAATAATGTGGCGCATTCCATTTCGATCGCTTGCGCTTTTGTCATCTTAAGTCTCGTTTTAAACTCCTCATTAAACTCCCAAAATCGCATATTTGTCGTATAGGTAATGCCTATGTGGTAAGAGGCTTTCGACTCTTCCATCACGTCAGTGACAGCTTTTTGCATCAAGAAGTTAGCAAGAGCCGGCACTTCCGGTGGAAAATAAAAGTCTGACGTCCCCTCTCCACGTATGCTAGCAACAGGGACGAGATAGTCCCCAATTTGGTATCTTCTTCTCAGTCCTCCGCACATCCCTAATACGACACTCGACTTGAAAGGCAGAAAAGAGCACAAGTCGACAACAAGCGCAGCAGCAGGAGATCCAATTTTAAAATCGAGGATGCTAATTTCTTCGCTAGGAGAGTGCGCCACCTTGAAGACAGAGCCTTCAATGACCTTTACCCCTCTTGACTGAGCAAAATAATCGACATACCTGGGAAAATTGGTAAGTAAAAGATTGCTCTGGAATTGCCCTGCTTCGCAGCCGGAGTATCTTTCTAATGTTTCTCTTGCAAATTGTTCTTCTTGCAGCTCTGCCATAATAATGGGTCCCTCTTCTCTAGTCCTTTTCGCGTATTGTAATCCAAAAAAACACAATAAGCAACCGGCATTATAGGGAACCTTTCCCGCTGTAGGTGTTTTTTAAATTGTTCATAACTTTTCATTGTCCATTAAGACAAAACAACCCTATTTAGGGTCGTCCATTAAAAAAGACGCCTATTACTTTTTTATAGCTCATAGAGCAAAGAAAATAGTTCACTTGACACTTGACTTAAGGCCTCGTTTATTTGCTATTATCGTGCGCACTTACGAAGGAATCCAGCTATGGACATACGTCATCTTCTACTCTCTACTTATCCTAAAGAGTGTCCACTTCCCCCAGAACTATCGTCTCTTTGTAAAAAGATCCGTTGTCTGACGAAAGAAGAACTATTGCAAGGCGGAGTCGTTTTTGCCGTTGTAGGCATCGCTGTCGCCCTCTTTCAAGGCACTGTGTTCTTTGCTATCGGCTTTGCCATGCTCGGGATTGTTTGCTATGAAGGGATCCAATACGTAAAAAAAGCTTCTTTACTAGAGAGGCTTGAAGCGGCTCATAGCAGACTCCAAGAGTATGTAAAAGACCTGCACGGGGAAAACACCACCTACCGCAGACACAACCAAACCTTGCGAAGAAGTCTTTCTCTCCTACAAAGCGAAGTCACATCCCTACAACAAGAAAACCTCCTATTCCAACGATCTAATGGGGAGCTGCAAAACCATGTTTTAATGCTGAGTGCTACGAATGCACAACTTGAGGCCTTAGCACACAACGTACAAGACCAACTTCTCCGCCTAAAGCAGGGCAACACACAGTTTTCCTCTAATCTTACCTTGCTTGATACAGAAATAGAAAAGTTGGGAAAAGAGCTGGCCATTTCTTCTGAGCTTAGAGGTAAGATCGACACTCTATTCTCTTCTCAACGAGAGGGCTTTGCCGAGCAATTTGCAAAACTCTCCCTCTATTTGCAAGAGCTGAAAGCAGAAAATAAGACCTTAGAAAAAATGAGAGAGCTGCACCATATCCAAGAGGCTGCCCTACGGTCTCAAAAGCAGCTTTCAGAGCTACAGCTCTCTTACGCAGAAGAAAGGGGTAAGTTAGAAACTATACGGCGCCTCCTCGAGGAAGAAAGAAAACGCTTTGCAGAGCTAAGAGAGCTCTTTTCTTCCGATATCACCACGGAAGGGAAAAACCTAAAAAAAATAGTTGAAAGAATGTCTACAGTCTTAAACCGCGTTTCTCAGGCAGGCCTTTCTCAGTAGTCTGCTAGGCAGATAGAGATTGCATTTTAAGAGTACATAGGACACAATTTCATTTTTTCATAAAATGCAAGTTTAGGAAGTACAACGATGGCTCAATATAGCACAGGGGATCTTAAGCCCGGATTCAAGATAGAAGTGGAAGGGGAACCCTACACAGTGGTATCCAATGAATTCGTTAAGCCAGGTAAAGGGCAGCCTTTTAATAGGGTAAGGGTCAAGCACCTCATGACAAACCGAGTTGTAGAAAAAACATTTAAATCTGGAGAGAAGGTAGACGTCGCTGACGTAGAAGAAAACAAGATGCGCATGCTCTATAAAGAGGCAGACGCAGCTATCTTTATGGATGACAAGACTTTTGACCAGGTGTCTATTTCTTTGCAATCACTGGGAGACAATGAACGCTGGCTGATGGAAGAGACCCTCTACGATGTCGTTTTCTATAAAGGCCAGCCCATCGATGTCCAGCCCCCTACTTTCATGGAGATGAAGGTTGTAGAGACAATGCCGGGCGTCCGTGGAGATACAGCTTCCGGAAGAGTTCTGAAGCCTGCAACTACGGAAACGGGAGCAAAAATTCAAGTGCCTATCTTCGTAGAAGAGGGAGAAAAAATAAAAGTAGATACAAGAACTGGGGAGTATGTTTCCCGCGTCTAAGATATCCATGCTGCAAGAGCGCGCGGGGATGCTTGCATCGGCGCGCTCTTTTTTTTCCCACCTCGGTGTTATAGAAGTAGACACCCCTCTTTTAAGCAAGTCTGCACCCATAGATGAACACATAGAGATTTTCACAGTCCTTGACGAGCGCGGGGAAAAAGCCTTTTTGCATTCCTCTCCGGAGTATGCGATGAAAAGGCTTCTTTCCGATCCCGACTGTCCCGACATCTATCAACTCAGTCACGTCTTCCGAAAAGGAGAGTTTGGGCCTCTACACAATCCAGAATTTACCATGGTAGAATGGTATCGCAAAGGGGTATCTTATGACCATTTTATTGAAGAAACTCTTTCTTTCTTACGGCTATTTTTAGGAGAGAAAAAGGTGAAAGTTCTCTCCTATAGAGAAATCTTTGTTGCGTATTTGGGCATCGACTATCTCACTAGTAGCTGCGATGCGCTGGTATCGCTTGCCCAAAAGCATGGCATAGATGTTCCCCCCGACGCAAACCGTTGGGAGAAGGATACGCTGTTACAACTTCTCATGAGCTTTGTGATAGAACCTCAGCTTGGCAAAGACGAGCTTTTTGTCTTGAGAAGTTATCCTGCCACACAATCTGCCCTGGCTCAAGTCACAGAAGTGGATGGGGAGCCGATAGCAGAGAGATTCGAAATCTATTTTCAGGGGATAGAACTAGCCAATGGGTATCACGAGCTCACTGATGCTAAAGAGCAAAGAAGACGTCTATTAGAGTCCAATGCTAAACGAGGAAAAAGTGGAAAAGACACTTTGGTTATCGACGAGCATTTTTTGCATGCACTAGGGCAAGGCCTTCCCGACTGCTGCGGAGTAGCGGTGGGATTTGACAGGCTTCTTATGCTCAAGCTCAAGGCAATTTCTCTACATGAAATCCTACCATTTGACTGGCAGCTATTGTGAGGTGGGCTAATACCATCCTTGGACTATAGGATATCTTCTCCCCACTCTAAAGGCCTTTGTGCTTACGCGGATGCCGGGCGCTGCTTGTCTTCGTTTATATTCAGCTCTATGGATTTTTTTTATGATATCTATGACAAGCTCTATGGGAAGATGATATTTTTTTTCGATTTCTGGAGGAGATAGACATTCTTCCACATAAGCTTGCAGTACATGATCGAGGACTTCATAGTCGGGTAGGGAGTCGCTATCTTTTTGATTGAGCCTGAGCTCAGCAGATGGAGGTTTCTCTATGCAAGATGTGGGGATTATTTCCTTATCTCTATTGATCCACCGAGACAGGGCATATACTTGCCTTTTCGTTACATCCGATATCACACTCAGGCCGCCGCACATGTCCCCATATAAGGTACAATACCCCACCGCCATCTCACTTTTATTTCCCGTGCTGAGCACCACGTAGCCCCACTTATTCGAAATGGCCATAAGGATCATCCCACGAATTCTAGCTTGCAGATTCTCTTCTGTGACATCTGGATCCTTCCCTTGAAACGAAGGAGCGAGCAAATCCAAAAAGGACTCAAAAGGTTTTTCGATAGGAATCGTCCGGCATTCGATCCCGAGAGTTTTGGCTAAGGCATAGGCATCTGAAACGCTCCCTTCTGAACTATAGCGCGATGGCATGGCAATCCCCAAAACATTCTCCTTCCCTAATGCATCTACTGCAATACAAGCGACGAGCGAAGAGTCGATCCCTCCCGACAAACCTAAACACCCCTTAGCAAATCCGCTTTTATGAAAATAGTCTCTGACCCCCAGCACCAAAGCATGATAAAGATCTTCTATCGGATCTACAAAAAGGGGTTCCTTTTGGATGGGCATTTCCCAGTCGACTACCAGCTCCTGCTCTTCAAACCCTTTTGCTACGATTGCCTTTTTCCCATCCCTTCCTACAAAGGCACTATACCCATCAAACACGAGCTGGTCATTCCCCCCTACTTGGCAGCAGAGAACGACAGGGCATTGCAATGTCTTTGCAGCTAAAGAACAAACGGCCATCCGCGCGGAAGGCTTTTGAAAATGGTAGGGAGACGCGGAAAGATTCAAAAGGAGATCGGGCTGCAGCTTTGCATACTCTTCCACCACATCTCGCTTATACTTTGTGTAGCCCACATATCCGGAGTGTTGCCATATATCTTCACAGATGGTGATGGCAATCTTCTTGCCCTTATATTCCCATAGTCCAATGGCAGTTCCCGGTTCAAAATAGCGTCTTTCATCGAAGACATCA
>JAHFTP010000088.1 GCA_023265495.1 Chlamydiota bacterium | reverse complement strand
TTTTGCAGGCACAGCTTTTAGAAAGCGTGATACTCAATATTATGAATTTTCAAACTCTTATCGCCACCAAGGCATCGAGAGTTTGTTTTGCTGCGGGAGCAGATCCTGTTGTTGAATTTGGCTTAAGAAGAGCTCAAGGAGTGGATGGAGGAATGTCCGCTAGTCGAGCTGCTTATATCGGAGGATGTGAGTCTACATCTAACGTGCTAGCGGGGAAATTTTATGATATCCCGGTTAAGGGGACACATGCGCATAGCTGGATTATGGCCTTTGATGATGAGCTCTCCGCTTTTTATGCCTATTCTGATGTGCTGCCCTATCAATGTATCTTCTTAGTAGATACCTACGATTCTGTAGCTGGCACAAGAAATGCAATACGCGTAGCTCATGATCTGCGCAAGAAAGGGATAGAAATGGCCGGCATTAGGCTCGATTCCGGCGACTTGTCTCAGCTCAGTATAGAGATCCGAAAACTACTCGATGATGCGGGTTTTCCTAAGGCTAAAATCATGGCAAGTAATGAGCTCGACGAATTTTTGCTGCGCGATCTAAAACATCAAGGGGCAAAAATAGATATTTGGGGCGTGGGAACAAATCTAGTCACCGGAAAAGATCAGCCAGCCTTAGATGGTGTCTACAAGTTATCAGCGTTAGAAGATGGACAAGGGAAGTGGCTCTACAAGGTGAAAATTTCTGAGCAGTGGGCGAAGATGACAAATCCCGGAATTTTACAGGTGAGACGCTACTATTCGAAAGAAGGTTTTCTCTGTGATATGATCTACGACGTAGAGTTAAAGGAGGGATCTTCCCACTTCCTAGATCCGTTTGATCCTGTGAAGGTGTTGCATCCTTCCAGTGACTGGCAGTACGAAGATTTGCTCGTCCCTATTATGAGGCAGGGAGAGCTTGTGTATCAATTCCCCTCCTTGCAACAGGTGAGAAGTCATGCAAGTCAGCAGCTCCAAAAGTTGTCTTCTGCAACAAGGCGTTTCTTAAATCCCCAAACGTATGTCGTAGGGCTAGAAAAGTCTCTTTATGAACTTAAACTGCAACTCATCAAAGAGGTGAAAAACAAAATTGGATGAGAGCGCTTATTCTAGTTGATCTGCAAAGAGATTTTATGCCGGGTGGCGCTCTTGGAGTGCCCAAGGGAGAGGAAATCATCCCCATTGTCAATAGATTGCAAACTGTTTTTCCTCTCGTTGTTGCTACAAAAGATTGGCACCCGCAAGACCACTTAAGTTTTGCAGAAAATCACGAAGGGAAAAAAGTAGGGGATATAGTTGTTATTCTAGATATAGCGCAAATTCTCTGGCCTACACACTGTGTAGAAAACACATCAGGCGCAGAGTTCGCCCACGGTCTTGACACCGAGCAAATAGAGAAAGTGTTTTTTAAGGGGACGGATAGGTTGATAGACAGCTACAGCGTTTTTTTTGATAATGCCAGAAGAAGATCTACAGGGTTGCATGAATATCTACAGAGCATTTCCTGCGACGAGCTGTTTTTTGCGGGGCTAGCTACAGACTACTGCGTATTTTATTCTGCCATGGATGCTAGGGATTTGGGCTATAAAACTTATGTAATTGAAGATGTTTGCAAAGGAATTGATTTACATCCAGGCGATGTAAAAAAAGCGATGCAGCTCATGAAGGAAAGGGGGATTATTGTTCTCTCCTCCGATCAATTGCTTAAAACATAGGAGACTTTTTTTTCTAGTAGTTCTTTAGTTACCCCGGTAAATTTGATTTTTTTTATTCTGCTTGTTTGCCCATGCGTGATTTCTATGTGGGCTTTTGGCACATCCAACGCCTTAGATAAGAAGAGCACAAGGGCCGCATTGGCTTTGCCATCCTCTGGCGCAGAGCAAATCTTTATTTTAAGATTTTCCCCTTCCCACCCAACGATTTTGTTTATAGAGGATTTGGGCAGAATTTTCACAGGAAGAGAGCAGCCATCTACTTGAGAGAGAATCATCTTTTGACTCATATATAAATAAAAGGTAAAATGTCCGTCCTTATTAAATAGCAAAAGACACAATTTTTCTCTGTAATTTCCTTTTAAGGAGGATAATGGATAGCGTCGGTACGGCTCAGAGCGCAACTTCAGTTTTTTCTCGTCTGATCAGTGGTAGTCTCATGGTTGCAGGAACAACTGTGGGGGCTGGTATGCTCGGCATACCCCTTGTCACAGCGCAAGGGGGCTTTTTGCCTGCAGTGATCGTGACCGTGTTTGTCTGGATAGTAATGCTTATCACGGGGCTTTTCCTCTTGGAAGTGTCCTTACAAATGCCTAAAAATGCGAACGTACTTTCTATTTCGGAGAAGTTTTTAGGAAGTAGAGGAAAGCTCGCTGTAGGCGTTTGTTTTGCTTTTTTATATTACTGCTTGCTCGTGGCGTATTTTGCTGCAGGCGCGCCACTGCTTGGAAGTTTCCTTAAGTACTTTTCTCTAGATATCGGCTATGTCGGAGAGATCTGCTTATTTACTACAGTGTTTGGGGGGATTGTTGCCCTTGGTATGAAGTGGGTGGACAGGGTAAATATCGTCTTGACGTTCACTATGATTATTGCCTATGTGGCCTTAATTACCGCGGGAAGCGCTGCTGTCAGTGAGCAGCATCTATCTTCGATGTCTTTTTCTTTTTCTTTTTTAGCAACTCCGGTGCTCTTTAGTGCGTTTGGGTATCACAACATCATTCCTTCCCTTACTACTTATCTAGGAGGACATAAAAAGGTTCTACAAGCTTCTTTAGTGCTGGGAACATTTATCGCTCTAGCCATCTATCTCCTCTGGCAGTGGCTGATTATTGGATCCTTGCCTCAAGCAGTCTTAGAAGAAGCGCTAAAAAGAGGACAGCCTGCTACCGTGGCCCTAGGAACTATTGCCGGCAAGCCGTATCTCTATATTTTAGGTCAGGTTTTTGCTTTTTTTGCCGTTACCACCTCGCTACTTGGTGTATCTTTTTCTATGATTGATTTCTTGGGAGATGGATGTAAGGTGCAAACAAAGGGGAAAACAAGAGTTCTTCTCACGTTTTTCACCTTCCTTCCTCCCCTGTTTTTTGTCCTCTTAGATCCCACAATTTTCGATAGAGCTTTAGGCATTGCAGGAGGATTTGGAGAGGCTTTCCTCAATGGGCTCATCCCCGTAGCGCTGCTTTATTATTCCTTGAAAAAGAATCTCATCCCTATCTCATCTACTTGCAAAGCTTTATTAGTTTCCATTTTGGTCTTTTGCTTTTTTGTAGCGGGGGTTGAGTTCTTTACCCTTTGTTTTCCTCTAAGATAGAAAAATGCCATATGTGTGAACAATGAGTACTACTAGTGAAGCTATAGGAAACAGTTCTTTTGCTTCTTCATCCTCAGAGGGGAGAGATGACGGTTCTTATATCGCTTCATTTTTTGGAAGAACTGTGAGTGTGGTCAAAGAAGTAGCTTCTTCTGACTATGCAGCGATGAAAAAAATGTTAGGTATTTGGGATGCGTTCTCAGAGTGTATACAAGTAAAGGTCTCAGATGTTACAGATCTAGCCGTAATAGATAGCTATAGTACCAGTTTATTTCTTATGCATGTTTATTTGGATTCTCATTTGAGGTCAGACGTCGGAGCGGTGGTTCTGAAAGCTGTAGACGATAGGGATCAGATACAAGGATTCTGTCGGTATTTTTCCTCTTCTTCATGCTCTACAATGGATCTGAGTGTGCTTCTTACAGCCCCTTGGAATTTGAAGTTGCGCTCTTATAAGTTAAGGCAAGAAGATCTCACTTTTTCCGTTGAGAGAGCTTTAAGAAGTAGTTACAAGATGGTCGACTTGTCAGATTTCCTCTTTCCTACCTATGGAGCCGGAGTCTTACTTGTGCATGAGGTATACACAAGGGCGCAAAAAGCAGGCAAAACTACCGTGCAACTCTCTTCTATGAGCACCGCTGAGACGTTCTATAAAGGGATAGGCATGGATAGATGCATCAGTAAGTTCGTTTTTGACGTGGACCCGAGAAAAACTCCGGAAAAACTGCGAGCAGCTGTCGATAAGGTGCATGCTAGAGCAATCACCAGCGTTAGATCTCACGTTGCGTAAATGCAGTATTTTTCAAACATCTCAGCCTTACATTTCGGACTTTGCGATTCTTCGCTTTTCTTATTAATCATAGTACAGTATGGTGATCTTATATTTATTATCTCTGACTTCATAGCTCCTCTTTTACTTGCTCTTCTAACTTAGTTAAATGAGCTGTGGAGTTTTTTATTTAAATACTGTAACTAAATTTTTTAAAAGATTTACCGCTACTATTAATTCTGTGCTATAACGAAATTAGCCGGGACCCATTACTCTAAGGTCTATCGTCCATTTGCTGAAGAAGTGTTCATAACCAACTCTTTTCTAACTTGTTAAGGAAAACTCTCAAACAATTGAATAGTGTTTCTTGGTAGACTTCTCCAAAGCTCCTTAAGTAAGGTCTGTTTTACTAAGGCTAATGGGTCAATATCTACCATTATAATTTCGAATAATTCCTGTTTAAAATTGATTTTATGTTAATAATATAATATAATTTAAATTACAGCAAATTTATAGATTCTAATAATATAAATAATGGTACGGAATGTCGATAATAACAAAAAAAACCACAAGTTTAGTGGACTATTCAGGCATAGAAGATGAGGAAATAATACCGGATGGACGTACTGCTCCAAAAGCTGCGCTCTCTGTCGTTGCAGGAAGACAATTAGTGAGAATAGAGAGGCTTTCTGCAGATAATAAAGAGACTGTACGGACAGCGGTTGCTATCTGGCAAAGAGTGGCAGATAGTATGGGATGTCGGGCGGATAATGCTCATGATGTAGCTGTTTTACGGAGTTATAGGAGCTCTATTGTCCTGTGGATGTGGGCAACAGCTCCTGAAATTGAGGGGATTGTTCACGCATTTGCGAATACGATAATTGCCAAAGATGAGCATGGAGGTCTGCAAGCTCTTGCAAGGCACAGTCAAGCAGGGGAGAAGACTTATGTAGAAGAGCTATTTACTGCTCCTTGGAACTTGCGACTAAGCAGGCAGATTTTACAGCCTGGAGTTCTGCCTTCCGCTCTGGAAACTGAACTAGCAACCAGTTACGCTGTTGCAGAAGTAAAAGGGCTTTTTTCTCCTGTTTATGGGGGGGGGGGACTTTGCTTATGTATACCCTCTATAAAATTGCACAGACGCATGGCAGCTGCGTTCTAGAGCTCTCCTCAACGAACACAGCCATTTCTTTTTATACAGGACTAGGAATGAGCAAATGTGGAGAACAAACCTATTATTTCCCTGTAATAGCAGATAGAGATCCTGCAAAACTTTTAGCATCGGTTGAAAAAATACGAAGAAATTAGGTGGTGCAAAAGCAGCTTAAAGCTTTTTTTTAGGAACTAAGGCAACAAGCCTTATCGGACACTCTACCAGGTCTTTGGAAGCGAGGGGAAGTGCTATCGCATAACATCCTCTAGGAGGTACAAGAGAGCAGTCTCCAACATTTTCTATGATGTATTTTCCGGATCCTAAAATCGCTTTGTGTACAGCATAGGATGGATCGAGACAGTCGGGAGAGAGCGTGTCGATGGCAAGCCCTGAAATGGCTCTATATAGAAAAAATTGCGCAGCGTCCTCAGTAAAGGCAGGGTGGTGCATGATTCCCTTAGCATCTGCATTGCGGTAGGCATGACAATCATTCCAGCGCCTATACCAGCCGGTGAGTCCGATAACTAAGCTCTTAGGCGGTATTTTGCCGTATCTATTTTCGTATTGCTCCACATCTTGCAGGTTGATGCGATAGTCTTCTGAGGCCTTTTCTCTGACGTCGATGATACATAAGGGGACTATACACTCAGTAAGAGCAAGATCTCCTACCGCACTTTTTCCTTTAAACCGATGTGCCGGAGCATCCATATGTGTGCCAAGGCTTGCATGGAGATGGATTTTGTGCACAAGGAAATCGCTGTCATAGTCTTGCTTCACATCGATAGCAAAACCACAGGAGCCTGTCCATGTAGGAGAGCTCCTGTCTATAGGCTGAGAGAGATCTATTATAGAGAAGGTCTCTTGGAGTGCATTTGAGGGGTCCATCAGCATTTGTAGTTATTTAGCGTGCAGTACTTGTACGAGCTGGAACTGGTTGCCATCATTATCTATGACCATCTGCATTTTCACATGGCCGGGCACTTCTTGTATCTCGCCACTTAAGTTCGCTCCACATTTCTTGAAATTGGTAATTGCGACCTCGATATCTTCCACTGTGAAGGTCATGCAAGCATTTTGCCCTGGTTTGAACTCGCCGTTGTCTTGCATTTTGCAAATGCCGAGTCTCGCGCCGCCCTCTTTCCCTTCCAGCTCCGCCCATCCGAAAGATTCGTTTACTTCCATCACTTCCAGTCCCACCACTTTTGTGTAGAAATCTAACGCTTTTTTGAAATCGGAAACGACAATCCAAACGAGATCCATAGAAGTTGCATGCATAAAGTTCTCCTTCATTAAGGTTTTTTTTGGCGTATATCATAGGAGATGGATCTTCATAATACTAGGAAAATATGCTGAAAATAACTTTCCTATTTTTTAGCAGATAAAATCTGTCTTAAGACGTAAGGCATAATCCCCCCATGCAAGTAGTAGTCTACTTCTATGTGAGTATCAATCCGTGCGATGAGAGGAAATTGCTGTTTCTTCCCTTCTTTGTCCACTTGTAAAACAACCTTATGTCCTGGCTGTATCCCTTTTTCGAGCCCAAGTAGAGAAAAGATTTCATCTCCGCGGATGCCTAAGCTCTCCCAGCTCTCTTCTTCCGGAAACTGTAGAGGTAAAATGCCCATGCCGATGAGGTTGCTTCGATGGATCCTCTCAAAGCTTCTGGCAACAACGGCTTTTACTCCAAGGAGCGCCGTTCCCTTCGCTGCCCAATCTCGAGAGCTGCCCATGCCATAGTCTTTGCCTGCAAATAGAATGAGAGGTATCTTTTTCTTTGCATAGTGCTCAGAGGCTTCGAAGATAGATAGGACCTCGCCCTCCGGTTGCACCGTAGTGAAGCCTCCCTCTTTGCCGCCGGCTAGGTGGTTGCGTATGCGGACGTTGGCAAAGGTGCCTCGCATCATCACGTTGTGGTTGCCTCTTCTACTTCCGTAGCTATTAAAGTCTTGTTCTTGGATTCCCTCAGATAGAAGATACTCTCCAGCTGGTGATTTTGCATGAAATGCTCCTGCAGGAGAAATG
>JAHFTP010000087.1 GCA_023265495.1 Chlamydiota bacterium | reverse complement strand
AACGAGTCTTCCCTTCCGATATCTTATCAGGCAATAATTCTTTGGATTTTTCCCAGCGACGCAATGTTTGCTTGGAAACCCCAAGCATTTTTGCAGCTTCGCCTATCTTAATAAATCTATTCATATGAGCACATAGTATTATATATGTATAGATTTAGTCAAGCTGCTAACAGCCCTGCGTAAGAGATCCAGGCAGGGAGCCAATTCTCGTTTTTTATAATCGCCGTGGATTTCCGAATATTTGAACTGATTTCCTATAAAATAAGGGATTTGGTTAAACAGGACATCAAGATAAGGAAGTTGATGCTTTTTCGCATATTTTGGAAAATCTTGGCGATAAGTCTCAACCAATCCTTTTTGGGCTTCATAACTTGCTCTCGGGTCTTTAGTCTCTACCCATTCTCGAACGGCTTCCGGCATACCTCCAATTGCAAGATAATGGCCTAGAAGATCCAGTAATTCATCATGGAGGATAGCAGAAAGGGGCTGTTTTGACAAAATTGCCTCGATGAAGAACTTATTCCCTGTGGCTGCAAGAAATTCCATAAATGAGAGCGGATAGACATAAAGCATGTTGATCCGACCCACAGGCATCCCTACTTTTTCTACAGCGAAATCAATTAAAGAACCTGCAGCAATGACGTGTAAATCCGGCATTAATTCATAAAAATAACGCAAAGCTAAAATGACTTCAGGCGCGACTTGTACCTCGTCCAAAAACAGGAGCGTTTTGCCGGGTAAAATCGTTGTACGAGTCAACAGGCCTAGCTCCCAAACAATTCTTCCAGGCTGTAAATCTTTTTTAAAGATAGACCTTGCCTCCGGAACGAGTTCGAAATTGATCTCAATAAATGATTCAAATTGCTTACCTAACTGTCTAACAGAGTATGTCTTACCTGTTTGCCTAGCGCCTTTCAACAGAAGTGGCTTGCGCTTTTCTCCCTCTTTCCAAGTCATTAAATGCCAGTCGATTAGTCTTTTCATGCTCGAAATTTAAACCAAATTACATACCTTCACGTCTGAAATATAAACCAAAAACTTATTTTAATGCTCGAAAAATAAACCAACAACCACTTTCCATGTTCAAAATACAAACCAAGAAGAGAAGCTCTGAGCAATTAAGCCTCTATTTTGGCATCTGTTTCCAGGTGCTTTTTGACAGAGGCTAAAAAGCCACACCCATACATCCCGTCTAAGACGCGATGGTCGAAGGTAAGGGAGAGGTGCATGAAAGAGCGTATAGCAAAGGAGTCGTCTTCAAGGACAGCCACTCTTTTTTGTATGGCTCCGACGCCGATAATAGCGACTTCTGGATAGCGGATGATGGGGATGCCGATGGCAACGCCTGACATGCCGAAGTTGGTCATGGTAATGGTGCCTTCCATGACGTCTGAAGGAGAGAGCTTGTTTCCCCGTGCCTTGGTAGAAAGCTCACTTACAGCCTTTGCGAGCTCTACGGTAGAGAGTCTTTGGCAATTTTTAATGACGGGAACGATGAGTCCTTGCTCAATACTTACGGCAATGCCGAGGTTGACAAACCTCTTAACAAGGATGGTATCTTGCTCTAAAGAGGAGTTAATAAGGGGGAACTCTTGCAGAGCTTTGACAATAGCTTTAGCGATGAATGTCGTAATTGTGATTTTAAAGCCATGTTTAGCTAAGAAACTCTCTTTATGTTCTTGGATCAGTTTTAATACGGCTGTCACATCTACTTCAGCGACAAGCGTTGCATGGGGCGCTTCGTAGAACGACTTGACCATATTCTCTGCAATGGCTTTTCTCATTCCTGACATTTTGAGTTTTTCTATGTCTTCAGTGACTGCATGAGGACAAGCAGGCTTCGGAGTTGCCGTCTGTCTACAAACACTTTTTTTATTTTCGATATACGCTTCTAAGTCTTGTTTAGAGAGTCTACCACCACCGCCTGTAGTAGGTATTTTTTTTAGCTCTTCTATAGGTATCCCTTTTTCATGAGCCAGGCGCAACACGGCAGGAGAGAGAAAATCGCTATACTCTCCCTGGATCTGACGAACTTGTTCGTGAGCCTGCTCACTAGCTTCTTTACCTAATGAGGAAGGCTCTCCAGCAGATGTCATCTGAGCGGATCCTTGTTTACTAATGATCGCAAGGAGGTCTCCCACCTGCAGCTCTTCATCTGTTTTAGCAAGGATCTGCGTCACAACACCGGCTACGGGAGAGGGGATCTCGCTATTGACTTTGTCTGTAGACACCTCAAGTAGGGGCTCATCTAGACGGACAGGGTCCCCTTCTTTTTTAAACCACTGCACAATAGTGGCGCTGACGATACTCTCTCCTAGCTTTGGCAGAGTGATTTTTATTTCTTCGCTCATGGGAGTCCCTTCCTGTTTTAGTGGGAAGTTATAAGCTTTTTCTCGATTTTTTCTAAGAGCTTTTTCCAGTTTTCAAGTCCAAAGGAGATCATCAACTCCATTTTTACTGGGAAAATAGGTAAAGAAAATTGTTTTTTACGACTTAGTTTCACAAAATCTTTTTCTGTACACAAGATGGCAGAGGCACTTTGGTTTTTAAGGCGACGAGCAAATGCTTCTAACTGCTCATCATTTGGGATGGTATGATCATCGCAGACAATTTTTTCTTTCACCTCAAAGCCCATCTTTTGCAGAGAAGAAAAAAAACGGTCCGGTTTAGCTATGCCGCAAAAAGCGCCGACTAGGGAGTTTTCTGTTTTTTCTTCTACCTTGCACAAGGGCTTTAGGGCGATGACCGGCGCTGCAGAATATTTGGATAATTTTTTTTGGATCTCTACAAACTCTTTTTCTGTTTCTACGTGATTGGCTAGTAGGAAGTCTGCTTGTAAAAGCCTCCGCGGAGAATCTCTTAGATATCCCCTGGGAAGAAAAAATCCTTTGCCAAATGGATCTTTTGCGTCGACAAGGACAATCTCTATATCTCTATGCAGCCTGCGATGTTGCATCCCATCGTCGAGGAGAAGGATTTTTGCTCCATCGGCACTTGCATTTTTGGCACTTTGCCACTTATTTCTCCCCACCCACAGGCTGGCAGAAGTTGTCCTTGCGAGAAAGTAGGGCTCATCGCCACAGATACTCGCAGGGAAAATAGAACCGTTTCCTTGTGAGACTAACACAGGATTTTTTTGTTTCTCTAACTGAGACCTGTAGCCCCGGGTGATAATCGCTAACTTTGCTTTTCCTTCAAGACTCTTGCATAGGAGCGCAAGAAACGGGGTCTTACCCGTACCACCGGCTACGATGTTGCCAACGCTAATCACAAGGGAGGGCACTTTATGCGCTTTCAAGAAATGTTTATCATAGAGAAAGTTGCGAAGAGAGACAACTCCACAAAAACAAAAACTGCAAAGCCAAAGCACCGCTCTCATCACGGGGTGAGACTTCGTATTTTCTATGATTCCCACGATGAATGATTCAACTGACATGGCACAGCGAGGAGGAAACGCTCTCTTGCTCGCTAAAGAGGAGTTTTTCAACCATTTGTATAATGATATGGATCGCAGTCATATGCGCTTCTTGGATACGGTCGGAATACCGAAATCCCTCTATCACAATCTCAAGGTCACAGACGCCTTTGAGCTTTCCTCCACCCTTGCCGAGGAAAGCCACGGTCAACAGGCCGAGATCTTTTGCTACCTTGACTGCTTCTATGATGTTGGGAGAATTGCCACTTGTGGTGAGGGCGACAAACACATCCCCCGGTTTCCCTAAAGCTTCTACAGAGCGAGAAAACACGTAGTTATAGCCCAAGTCGTTTGCTACGCAGCTCATATGCCCCGGATCTGCTAGGGCAATCGCCGGAAGGGCTTTTCTTTTTTCTCTATATAAACCCGTTAGCTCTTCTGCAAAATGCATCGCATCACAGAGGCTACCCCCATTTCCTGCGACAAGAACTTTTCCCCCTGCCTGGAAACAAGAGGCTATCTGCCTGGCGGCAGCGGCAATAAACTGCACATGGCTCTGCTGTTTTAAACATTCTATGGCTAACACGCCTTCTTCTAGGGAGGAGAGGATTTCTTCTTGCATAACTTTTGACCGTAATAAGGTTTCCTCCACTATATCCCGGGAGAAAAAAAGAATCTACCCTATAATTCCGCAAGGTGTACATGAAGAATAGGATCTTAAAATCTGGTTTTTTCAAGAAAATTTAGAAAAAAATACAAAAGAAGCAGCAGAGCTGCTAGAATATTGCGAGACAATTAGCGTATTATTAACTTTTTAGGAAAACCATGTCTTTCCCTTTATTAGACAAACAGACAGGAGGAATGAATCTCCTACCTAGCCATACTGATCGAAGCCAAACGAAAGAAGCGCATCTGTCGCCTTTGAGCTCAACGCCCCCCGGAGGCTATTGTCCCCCGCATCGCAGAACGGAAAGAGGAATCGAGGCTTTCCCTTTATCCAGTTCTGAAGATAGGGAAAGATGGAAGACCCTGGCTCAGACGACATCGTCAAAAAAGCCAATACCTTTAGAAGAGGGTCGTATTCCTTGCTCGTTTTCGAGCTCAACGCCCCT
Organism: Chlamydiota bacterium; assembly: GCA_023265495.1. Classification (GTDB taxonomy): domain Bacteria; phylum Chlamydiota; class Chlamydiia; order Chlamydiales; family Rhabdochlamydiaceae; genus JAHFTP01. Next base: position 2,808 of record JAHFTP010000087.1, on the reverse strand, counting down.
CGAAGTCTATTGTCCTCCGCATCGCAGGACGGAAAGAAAAATCGAGGTTTTCCCTTTATCCAGTTCTTCCACCCCTGGTGAAGATAGGGAAAGATGGAAGACCCTGGCTCAAACAACATCGTCGACATCGTTTGGAAAGCTACTGTCTTTAGAAGATAGTCGTATTCCTTGCTCGTCTTCGAGCTCAACGCTCCCCCCTCCCTACCAGCCACTGATGAAAAGAGAAATCGAATCCCCTCTTTCATCCAGTTCTCTCAGCTCCGGTGATAGAGAAAGATTAGTAGGGCGAATTTGTGAGCAATTAAGAGAAAATGCGTTAAAAGAGCCAATGCCCTTACAGGATAGTTGTAGTCTGAAAGCGGCTATTGAGACAAGCGCTTCCCTTGATGACACTTTATCCCTGATTTTAACAGCATCCACGCGATGGTCATTAACTTTTCATATATGGTCCGCATGGATTTCTAAATACAAAAGAGATGCATTCTCCTTTACACCTATTCATACTATTTTTCCCTGTATTCCTAAGCAGCAACGGTCTCCCAGTGTTTATTGTAGTTTTATTGTAGCATCCGGAAATGCGAGGTGTTTTGAGCAAGCACAAGAAGTATTTGAAGAGACGAAAAGCGAGCGCCTAGCTGATACGGCCACCTATACTGCGTTTATTACAGTAGCCGGAAATGCAGGGTATTTTGAGCAAGCAGAAGAAGCATTTGAAGAGGCGAAAAGCAAGCGCCTAGCAAATATAGCCACCTATACTGCGTTTATTACAGCAGCTGGAAATGCAGGATGTTTTGAACAAGCACAAAGAGCATTTGAAGAGGCGCAGGAGATGCGGCTAGTCAATATAGTTACCTATACCGCGTTTATTACAGCAGCCGGAAATGCAGGGCATTTTGAGCAAGCACAAGAAGCATTTGAAGAGGCAAAAAACAAGCTTCTAATAAATACAGTTACCTATACCGCGTTTATTACAGCAGCCGGAAATACAGGGCATTTTGAGCAAGCACAAGAAGCATTTGAAGAGGCGAAAAACAAGCTCCTAGCAGATAGGTTTACCTATACCGCGTTTATTACAGCAGCCGGAAATGCAGGGTGTTTTGAGCTAGCAAGAAAAGCATTTGAAGAGGCGAAAAGCAAGCGCCTAGTAGATACGGTTACCTATACCGCATTTATTACAGCGGCCAAAAATGCAAGGTGTTTTGAGCTAGCAAGAAAAGCATTTGGAGAGATGAAGAAGATGCGACGCTGATACAGGCAGGTATACAAACTGAACCTTAAACAGAATAATGGATAACAAGAGCTCTTCAAGCAGCTGATGCGTATAGGCTAGGAAAACGAGGAAGACCTCAGTCCTCCTCATCTACCACGATGCCCGCCGCCGCCGTGATGACCTCCACCCCCATGGTGCCCGCCTCCATGGTGTCCGCCATGATGGCCATGATGTCCGTGTCCTCCATGATGGTGATGATGGCCATGATGGTGATTGTGGTTATGATTGTGGCCATTGTTGTTGTAATAATTGTTGTTCCACTCGTTAAACTGCCCTTCATCGTCAAACCACAGCCCGTCGTACCAGCCGGGACCCACCCATAATAAGACCTGCTCATTTGTTTTATTTTGCTCTGTCTGATTTTTACATTTGGGATTGTTTTGCTCATTGTCATCGTTGCAGTCTATGCTCTGTGAATTTGTATTTTGATCGCTATCGGAATTATCCGTACTGTCTGCTAGGGCCATTGCATGAATGCTCGTAGCTGCTAAAGCTAGAAAAAGATAGTGTCTCATGATTATCCTCATTTTTAGAAAGCAGCTATCTTTCGTTGCTGCATGCTTTTACATCGAGAATTATCATATATTCCATTATTATGGCTATTCATTAATGAGTAGAGCGCTATGCACTCCCCCTTACAAAAAAACAGGCATGTAGGAATCGTAGGCGCTACCGGAGCTGTAGGGCTAGAACTACTTGCCACTTTAGAGAAAAGACATTTTCCCGTGGCGACCATCCGTCTTTTTGCCTCGGCCAATTCTCTAGGTAGACACCTTGTATTTCAGGGTAATAAGATAGCAGTAGAGACACTACAAAAAGGGTGCTTTCAAGGATTAGACCTCGTATTTTTCTCTGCCGGCAGCAAGATCGCAAAAGCCTATGCGCCGCAAGCAGTCTCAGAAGGTGCTATTGTGATTGATAATAGCTCCGCTTTCCGATCTAACCCCAACGTGCCGCTTGTAATCCCGGAGGTCAATGCCCATGCTATCGCATCCCATAAGGGTATTATTGCCAATCCCAACTGCTCTACGATCATTATGCTCATGGCCCTTGCCCCTCTACACCGATTAGCAAAAATCAAGAGGATCGTTGCTGCAACCTATCAAGCAGCGAGCGGCGCCGGAGCAAAAGCCATGCAAGAGCTCATGGACGAAACGAGGGCCTCATTAGAAAATAGACCATACGAGCGCTCCGTCATCCCCTTCCCTTATGCTTTTAATCTATTTTTGCATAACTCGCCGCTGAGTCAAGAAGGATACGCGGAAGAAGAGGTCAAGCTGCTTACGGAAACGAGAAAAATTCTGGAAGATCCCTCTATTCGTGTGGCGGCGACCTGTGTGCGTGTCCCTGTTCTTCGCGCTCACTCTGAAGCGCTGAATGTAGAATTCCATCATCCACTAGAACCTGATGAAGCTTGCGCTCTCCTGCAAAAAGCAGAAGGGATCTCTTGCTTAGAAGATCGATCGCAAAATCGGTTCCCTATGCCTTTGGATGTCTCAGGAAAAGACCATGTGTTTTATGGAAGAGTAAGAAAAGAT
>JAHFTP010000086.1 GCA_023265495.1 Chlamydiota bacterium | reverse complement strand
GCTAAACTTTCTTCAGAAATAGAAAACATCGTAACGACAAACGATGACCTATACCAAGCATTTGCAGATTCTCCTACTAGTATAGATCCGCAAACAAAAGAAGTGCTTTTTTACAAGGATGCACTTTGGCATGGATACCATGAACTTAAGACAAAGAAAAGATTGCTTACCACTCCCCTTTTGGAAGAAATTGTCCAAATTCTTAAAAACACCACAATAGGCATTCGCAATATTCCGGGCACCAAATTAAAGAATCCTATGGGAGAAGTTGTCTATACCCCCCCTGAAGGTGAGGAAGTGATTAGGCAAAAAATGGCCAACCTCGAAAAGTTCCTATACTCGGACACCCTAGATCCGCTTATTCAAATGGCCCTTATGCATTATCAGTTTGAGGCCATCCATCCCTTTCCTGATGGAAATGGGAGAACAGGCAGAATTTTGAACATTCTCTTTCTCATTGAAAAGGGATTACTAGACATTCCGGTCCTCTATCTTTCTCATTACATCATTTCTCAGAAAAGCGCCTATTATAATGGACTGAGAGCTGTGACGGAGCGAGGAGAATGGGAGCCTTGGATTTTATTCATCTTACAAGGACTAGAAAAGACCGCTATTACAACAAGGAAAAAAATTGTAGCGATCCATCAGCTGATGCTAAGCACAGCAGAGCTTGTTCGAAAAGAACTACCTCGCATTTACTCAAAAGATCTAATCGAAGTTCTCTTCAGGTACCCCTACTGTAAAATTCGCTATTTAGAAGAATCTGGAATCTGCCATCGTCAAACGGCTTCCCAATATTTACAGAAATTAGAACAAATAGGAGTCTTTCGCTGCCATAAAATAGGCCGCGACGCATACTATATCAGTGAGGCATTTCTACAACTGCTCAAATAGCCAACTTTTACCCCGTTTATAATAATAGATTTGCAGCTTTACAATATTTGATATGTCGAAAAAAGCGTTTTTTTCGACACGTTTTTTAGATATGTCGAAGACATCAACATGTGGGTTTTTTCAAGCGGCGCAAAAGAATGCAAACAGTTAAAAGAAAGAAAAGGGCAAGGAATATTGCAAAATAAAAAACTGTTCTTTCTCTGGATACGACTTAGCATACACGCGATACGAATACGACACTTGCAAAGAACCCCAGAGAGAAAACACGTAACGATAGAGGGCTCCTACATCAACAGACCGGTGGCGATAGACACCCCATCCATGGAAATCATGGATGGTTACTTCTCTTTTCGTTCCAAACCCAAAGTAGCCATTAGAAAAAATCCCTAAACGCTGATGATTGCTTACATGCCCTTCAAAAAGAGCTTCTGCGCGCGCCCATGGAGAGCCATGGTTGGCATAGCCAACGGCTCCAAACACATATCCTCTCATGGTCCATGTATCTTCAAATGTTAGTTCTTTCCCTAGAGCTGATGTCAACTCAAAGTTGAGATAGGAGGCGTAAGGAGAGCTGATGTCCTTGGTGGACTTTCCCCCTACTGCGCGAATATTGGCGCCAAGCGTTACGCTCACAGGATCTCCTGCAATGTCATCTAACAGTAAAAACCTGCCCTGCAAGGCGCTGCTGCGAAAGCTGAAATTCTGCCTAGGCGTCCTGGCAAACTCCATTTCCAGATCTACATCTACGTATTCACTTGGAGTAAATCCCATGTCGACATCTGCGACATAATTATTAGAGACCTCTTTTGGCTGAGATACTGCATCTTGTACTTCATGAAAATAGCTGTAACTAAACGAAGGATCTATATAGAAAGCATAGACATCCCCAAACCAAGGCTTCGTTTGCAGGCCACTTACTGAAGAGATTGCTAAACAAAAAGGCAGAAGCAATTTTTTCATGAACAATTCCTATTCTCTGGAGGAGAGCCAGCGCTCTGCATCTAAGGCAGCCATGCATCCACTGCCCGCGGCAGAAACAGCTTGTCTATACACCTTGTCTTGTACATCTCCTGCTGCAAAAACGCCTTCTCTGCTCGTTAGCGTTGTGCCAAGCTTTACTTTAATATATCCCGTAGCATCAAGCTCTAACTGCCCCTGTAAAAAGGCCGTGTTGGGATTATGCCCAATGGCAAAAAACACGCCCGCAGCTTCCATTTTAGTCTGTTTCTTAGACAGGAGATCTTCTAGTATCACAGATCCTACAACCTGCTCTCCTTCAATCTTTGCTATCGTGTGATTCCATAGCACCTCAATTTTCGGATGTTGAAGGGCCCTTTCGCTCATGATTTTCGATGCCCTAAACTGATCTCTACGATGCACGATATATACTTTGCTGCCAAATTTAGTAAGGAAGATCGCCTCCTCTATCGCACTATCGCCTCCCCCTATGACAAAAAGGGACTTATTGCGAAAAATGGGGGCGGCACCATCACACACAGCACAAGCGGTTACCCCCTTTTGCCAGAATTCTCCATCTCCGGCACCGGGAATATCGAGTCTCTTTGCTGAGGCCCCAGTAGCTATAATGACAGCTTCTGCTTGCACGTTGGTGCTGCTACCTTTCACTACAAAGGGATGCACTCCCAAATCTATGGATCCGACATCTTCTGTGACAAATGTGGTAGAAAACCTCTCCGCCTGCTTTCTCATTTTATCCATGAGCTCAGGACCCATGACCCCTTCAGGGAATCCCGGAAAATTTTCCACCTCAGTGGTTGTCATCAACTGACCACCAGCTGGGCCTGCATAAAATCCTTCGTACACAAGGGGGGCTAAGTTGGCTCTAGCTGCATAAATAGCTGCTGTATAGGCGGCAGGGCCCGATCCAATGATGACTAACTTTCTCTTCTGCATTTGCTTCTTCTTTCGTTTAAGGTTTTTTGTGACATTTTTACACAAAAAAACCTTATTTTACCTACAAAAAACTCTAACTACCCTCTGCTTTACGAGTAGAATTTTTGGTAGTTGAGAACGAAAAATGCAGAATTATAGAGTTGAAAGGGCACAGGAATAATCTCCTTTTCCACATCAACAATGAGCCTGTTGAGACACTCCCTATGGGCGTCGTGTAAGCACTCGTCATCTTGCTCTACTTCTTCGAGTAAAATAGGGATGATGTCCGAGTCCTGGTAAATGACGCTAAGAAGCTCTATGCATAGCTGCTCATCTATCTCGGAAGAGAAGTTCACAGCGATTTTTTTCTTATACTGTTTACCTAATGGGGAATTTTTCATAGTTTTTTCCTTTTTTAGCTTAAGCCTTGCTCCACCTCTTGGAAGAAGGCCGGCAATTATTGTTTAGCACACTTATTATGAGTTACTTAAACCACGATCGCCGCGTGAAAAAAGGGAATTTTGAACAAAAAAGCGTAAGCGAATGTATGCACATCAAGCATTCTAAAGCATATCTATTCATACTTACCTCCTTTTCGTGACCATAATTATAATTAAATGCAGATATTAAAATCAAATTAAATCGACGAGCATTAAACTATTTAAAGCTAAAAAACAATAACTATTATTTTAATCTATAAACATAAGACAGGTAGAACATGTCTATTTTCTTAAACAGTGGGTAGCGAGGCTTCTTCCACATTTTTTTCTGAGAGGGGGAATTATTTCTGGCATTAAATAGCAGCCGTTGTAAAATGTGCAACCATTACAGATTTACGACTTAAGACAAACAAATGCGCAGTATAATACTAGACAAACTCTCTAAGTCCATCAACGATGGGCAAATCATTAAAGAAGTGTCTCTCAATATCCCTGCAGGGAAGTTTTTTGCCTTACTTGGCCCTAGCGGCTGCGGCAAGACCACTCTCCTAAGGTTAATTGCCGGCCTAGAAACAGCCGATTCTGGAAGAATCTACTTAGACGACCAAGACATCACCCACGATCCCATCCATGAAAGACCGATCAATATCGTCTTCCAAAACTACGCACTCTTTCCCCATCTGGATGTATTTGACAACATAGCCTATAGCTTGAAGCTGAAAAAATACCCAAAATCTGTTATCGAGCAAAAGGTATTTAAAATATTAGAGGCTTTCCACTTAGAAAAACACATCTACAAATTGACTTCTCAGCTGTCGGGAGGACAACAACAAAGGGTTGCGCTAGCTAGAGCCATTGTCAATGAACCCGCCGTCCTTCTCTTAGATGAGCCCCTAGCAGCCCTGGATTTCAAATTGCGGGAAAGGATGCTTATAGAGCTTATAGAGCTGCAAGATAAGATCAAAACAACCTTTATCTATGTAACCCACGACCAGTTTGAGGCGCTGACTGTCGCCGATCAGATGGCTATCATGAACCATCAAGGACAAATTGAACAGATAGGCACCCCTAAGGAAATTTACGAATTTCCTATCTCCTCCTTTGTGGCAAAATTTGTGGGAACGACAAATATTTTGCCGGGCAAATTAAAACACCTCGACCAAGATCCCGAAATCGAAATAGCCGACCTTGGCGGTTACAAAGTACAAATCCATCAGAAAAAAGAATGGATGCGCGAAGGATGCGATGTGCATATGAGCATCAGACCGGAAAAGATCTTTATTTCTAAAAAGGAAGTAAAAAACTTCTCCAACTCTCTTAAGGGGACTGTGCAGTCTATCGTATACCATGGCAGATCCACACAGTATAACATCCTGCTCAAAAACCAGATGCGCCTGCAAGTGTTTGAGCAGAATGAAGAACACTTCCCCCAAGAGGTGATCGATTATGACAATGAAGTAAACCTTTACTGGCAAAAAGAAAATGTGGTTCTCTTAGAAAAATGAGCTTACTCTCTAAAAACAAAAACACACTTCTTCCCTTTGCCATTGGCGTGCCAGCTATGATCTGGCAGGTGCTTTTTTTTTATCTACCCCTTTTTATCATCGTAGTTACCAGTTTTATTAATATAAGCGAGTGGGGAGAGTTCCAAGGATTCACCCTGCAGAAAATCACCCTATTTTTAACACCTACTTATTTGCGCGTGATCCTCTCCTCTATTTTCCTAGGCCTCGGCAACGTCTTTTTATGCCTTCTCATCGCCTATCCCCTTGCGTATTTCATGGCTTTCAGCGGGAAAAAATATAAAAATCTTCTTCTCTTTTTCTTAGTGATCCCCTTTTGGACGAATTTTCTTTTGCACGTATACGCCTGGTTTTTTGTATTAGAAAAGGAAGGTTTTTTAAATACCCTCTTACAATGGATGGGACTCACGCAAGAACCTATCCATTTTTTAAACTCTATTTTCTCTATTATGGTCATGATGGTCTATTACTATCTCCCCTTCATGATCCTACCGATCTACTCTTCACTGGAAAAATTCGATTACAAACTCCTGGAAGCCTCTCGCGATCTTGGAGCTACCTGGCTGCAGACTTTTAGAAGGATCATGCTCCCATTGAGCTTGAGAGGCATTAGGGCCGGGGTCTTTCTCGTGTATATTCCCTCTTTTGGCGAGTTTGCCATACCGGAGCTCATGGGAGGAGATAAGCAAATGTTTGTGGGAAGCGTTGTCTCCCACTACATCTTAGGAGATCAGACAGGATCTCTTGGCGCTGCTTTCACCGTCGTTGCTTGCGTGTGCCTGTTACTCTCTACTATTGCAATTCATTTCACCCTAAATAAACTCCTCCTCAGGCCAAGTCATGCAAGCAAGAAGTAAGATAGCTAAGATTTCTTCTCTTTCCCTTATTATTGGGACCTACTTATTTTTATATGTCCCTATCATCGTTTTACTCGTATTCTCTTTCAACTCGGAGAGCTTTCCCTCGCCATGGAAACATTTTACCTGGAAGTGGTATCACGAGCTGTTTAGAGCCACATCTCTTTGGGATGCATTTGCCAACTCTCTTATTGTGGCGATTAGCTCCACAACAATCAGCTTAGTCGTTGGTATCTTCCTTCTTTTTTATGCGGCGCAGGGAGGGCGGATTGGTAAATTTTTAAACCTCTTCTATGGCAATCTCGTGATCCCAGAAACGGTCCTTGCTGTAAGCCTGCTTGGTTTTTTTACGCTGGCCTCCATCCCCTTAGGACTCATCACACTCGTTTTGGCCCATACAGTCCTTGGGCTCGGCTTTGTCATCCCCATCGTCTATGCCAGATTTATAGAACTCGACTATAGACTTACAGAAGCCTCCCTCGTGCTTGGAGCCACACCTTTTCAGACCTTTTTTAAAGTGACATTGCCCCTCCTTCGCCCTTCTCTTATCGCTACGGGGTTGCTCATTTTTATCATTTCCTTCGACGACTTTATTTTAGCCTATTTTTGTGCGGGAAGCTCTTCTCAGACACTCTCTCTATACATCCTCTCTATGCTTAGATCGGGAGTTTCTCCCATAGTCAACGCTCTATCGGCTATCCTCCTTGTCTTAAGCAGCTTGCTAGCCCTGGTCTTTTTCTCTTTAAGAACTCGAGTGAGGATTTTTTAATGAAACAATGGTTTTTCCGTCCTATCATCGTGGTATTTTGGGTGGTTATCCTCTTTGGCTGTTTGTACTGGCCAAAACTCAAAATATTTCACTATGAAGCCAATACACTCAATGTCTTTGCTTGGGGAGATATCTTAGATAATGCTGTCATTGCCCAATTTGAAAAGGAAACAGGTCATAAAATCAACTTAAGCTACTACTCCTCTAATGAAGAGCTACTCGTAAAACTCAAGGCTACGAAAGGAGAAGGATATGACCTTATTATCCCTTCTGACTATGCAGTAGCACTGCTTACCGAAGAAGGCCTTCTTAAACCCTTAGATAGAGGTCGTCTTCTCTTCTGGCAGGACATCAACCCCAACCTTCTCGGACATCATTTTGATCCGCAAAACAGGTTTTCCCTTCCTTTTGAATGGGAAATCTATATCCTCGGCATAGATAAGAACTACTTCGCTACGCGTCCCCTGGATCCAAGCTGGAAGCTCATCTTCGATAAGAATACGGTTAACTACAAAATCTCTATGATCAATGACCCTATCGAAGCGATACAATTTGCCGGATTTTACTTATTTGGAGACCTAGATCATCTCGATGAGACCCAAGCACTCTCTGTTAAAAACCTTCTCAAAGAACAAAAGAAATGGGTGGAGGCCTATGCCAATTTCCGTGGAGACTATTTCCTCGCTACACAAAACTGCCCTGTAGTCATTGCCTCCAGTTCCTATATCTGGCGTACCATGCGTCTTTTTCCCTTCGTTAGTTTCATCGTGCCAAAGGAAGGCACATTCATCACCATTGAAAATTTAGCTATCCCCAAACTCAGCGATAAAGATGACCTCACCTATAAGTTTATTAACTATCTCTATAGCCACTACTCGGTAAAGTCCCACTTTGAAACCTACGGCTTTTTCCCGGCGACGTTGCAATCTCTCAAAGAAATAGAGATGGAACCGGAAGCAAGAGAGCTTGTTTTCTCCTCAGAAGAGCAGTTTAAAAAATTCCATTTTGTGACAGACCTGATTCCCCAACAA
>JAHFTP010000085.1 GCA_023265495.1 Chlamydiota bacterium | reverse complement strand
CGCGTACATCTTCTTTTATACGTTTTAAGGAAGAGATCGGCCCTTTCCAGATCGTCTCATTGTCACGGACGAGTCTGATGTGCGCATTTCTGCGAATAATACCACTAGAGACCATGCAGCCTGCAATGTTTCCAAGCTGAGAGGATTTAAACACAGCCTTAACGGTGGCTTCCCCAATGTCATTTTCTTGTGGGATCTTGTCAAGCAGGCCGAGCATGATCTCTTTCACATCATCTACGGCATGATAGATCACATCGTGCATCCGCACCTTTACTTTGTGCTGCTTGATTAAGGAGTCTGCGTGGCTTTCTATTTGGGTATGGAATCCTATAATGCTAGCTTTAGAAGTGATAGCAAATTGGATGTCTGATTCAGAAATCTCTCCTACACCTTCAGAAATAAAGTTGATTTCTACTTTTTTAGAAGGGATTTTGCGTAGCGATGTCTTGAGCGCCTCTAAGGACCCTTGGACGTCTGCTTTTACAATGAGATTTAACGTCTTCTTCTCTTGAGACTCCGCTTTCTGTTGTAAGATGTTTTCCACAGGCGTCTTTTTCGACTGCAATAGCATCTTGTGCTTATGACCTTCTGATCGTTTTTCTGCAATTTCCCTAGCTTCCTTCTCGTCTTTTACAGCGATAAATTCACTGCCGGCATCTGGGAGGTCTGAAAGACCGGTGATCTTCACCGGAGTAGAAGGCCCTGCATGAGCCATCTCCTTGCCATACTCATCATGCATCGTTTTGACTCTAGCGTAATGTTGATCAAATACGATAGCATCCCCAATATGGAGCGTGCCATTTTGGACAAGCAGTGTTGCTACAGAACCTAGTCCTTTATGCAACTCAGACTCGATAACAGCTCCACGCGCTCTTTGACTTGGATTGGCTCTGAGCTCAAGGATTTCTGCTTGCAGTGCAAGCATTTCTAACAAGGTGCTGACCCCTTCGCCAGTTACAGCAGAGCAGTTGACGGTAATTGTCGTCCCGCCCCAGGATTCAGGAAGTAAGTTTTTATCTGCTAATTGTCTATAAACAGTTTCTGTGTTGAAATTGGGCTTATCACATTTATTAATGGCAACCACAATAGGTACCTTTGCTTCCTGTGCTTGGTCGATAGCTTCAAGAGTTTGCGCTCGGATCCCCTCATCTCCTGCAACGACGAGTACAACGATGTCTGTGACATTAGCTCCTCTCGAGCGCATGGCAGAAAAAGCTTCATGGCCTGGGGTGTCTAGAACCGTGATGTTTCCTACGGCTGTATGGCAAGTGAATGCCCCTATGTGCTGTGTGATAGCTCCTGCTTCCCCTGCTACGCGATTGGATTTTCTAATCGCATCAATGAGGCTTGTTTTGCCGTGGTCGACATGTCCCATGAACGTGATGACCGGTGGCCGCAGTATAAGAGTTGTATCCGTAGATTCTGCGATTTCTTCTTTGACAGATTTGCCTGTGATTCGAATCCTTTGCTCTTCACTTGTGTCAATTGTGATCTCACATTCAAATTCATGGCCGAGAAGTTGAACCGTTGTTTCGTCGATAAGCTGATCGTTTAATGTGATGATCACCCCTTGCATGAATAGCTTTGCAATCAGTTGGGAAGCTTTGAGTTTCATTTCAACCGCGAGGTCTTTTACCGTAATGGGAAGACGTACTTTTAAAGACTTGGGTCGTATGACCTCTTCCTGAATAAGGGGTTTATGCTTATGGGCCTTTTTTCTCCTCCAAATCTCATCGTCACTCGCTCGAAGACCTTGACGATCGCGCGAGTCAAAGCTCCTATATTCAGCGGGCTTTTTCTGTGCTTTAATGTCTTTGTCATCGCTTCTAAAGCCTGGCATCGTCTTTTTAGGGATAATGATCTCTTTCGCTCCCTCTTTGGGAGGAATAGGGATTTTCTTTTGGTCTATGAGGGGCTCGCGTTTATAAGGCACTCCCGTTTGCCCATGAGAGGAAGGTCTGAATCCTTGGGAAGGAGGTCTACTACTTGGGTAGGGAGGACGATTTCCTTGATAAGGAGGGCGTGTGCCCTGATAAGGAGGACGCGTACCTTGATAGGGAGGTCTTGGCCCTCGGTCTGTGGAAGACTCACTTCTGTATCCTTGCGTATAGGGGCGTTGTTGTGAGGGATAAGAAGGCCTTTCCTGCCCAGAATATGGACGCGCAGCCGGTGGCGTCACTCGGATTTCTTCTCTTTTTACCGGTGCTGCAGCGACAGGAGTTGTCTTTGGAGCCTCTGCCTTTACAGGAATCTCCACTTTAGGAGGTGCGGGAGGAGGAGCACTCTCTTGCACAGGAGCCACTACTTCTGCAGGTGGCGTGATAGCTGGTTCGATAGGAGTTGCAGGGGCGCTCTTCTCTTCTTCTAGAGCTTTTTTACTCTTCTTTGCAGCAGGTTTTTTCACTTGCGTCAGTTTCAGAGCCTCTGCTAACTGGGCGTTTTTAATATTTAATTTTAAATTTTTGGCCAACTGTTACATCCTTTTTTTTCGTATTTGCTCTAATATTTTGTCAGCCATTTCTAGACTAATCTCTGGTATGGTTGCTAGTTGCTGTGCCGTAGAGCTAAGCACCTTACGATTTGTATCAAACCCTGCACTCACTAAACTCTCAATAATAAGATGGCTCATGCCTTCGATGGCAAGAGGTTCGTCAAGAGTAGGATCATCCACAGCAGCCATTTGCCCTCTTTCCAGGTTCATTGCTGCTTGGTAGTCACTCATTTTCTGTACTTGAATATCCATGTTGATGAGTTCTCCATTCAGGCGGGTATTAATCCCTCTTTTGCCTAGAACGGTTGGATACTGTTCGTCTTCCACTACGATGTTGACTATGTTGTTAGTTTTATCTACATTGCATTTCTTACATTCAACGGGATGGAGAGCGTTTTGCAGTAACCTAATAGGATCATCGGAGAATGGGATAATATCGATCTTCTCGTTGTTTAATTCTCGGATGATGTTTTTTATTCTTGTGCCGCGGACTCCAACGCAAGCTCCAACTGGATCGACTTTGGGGTCTGTCGAGCTAACAGCGAGCTTTGTTCTATACCCAGCTTCGCGCACGATTCTTTCGATGGAGATGGTTCCGTCTTTGAGTTCCGGTACTTCTAATAGAAATAGTTGTGAGACAAATTCTGGATGACTTCTAGAAAGGACGACCTCAGCCCCTCCTGTATCTGTATCTCTCACTTGGTAGAGGAGGGCCTGTACACGGTCTCCCACATTATATTTTTCCGTTTTGGGGTAGAACCGATCAGGAAGTATGCCTTCTACTTTTCCCAGGTCAACAATAAGAGTGGCGCCTCGAACTACTTTTTTCACTGAGCCGGAGATGATCTCATTGATTCTATGTCTGTATTCTTCGTAAATCACATCTCTCTCAGCGCTTTTTAACTTCTGGGACATGACTTGTCTGGCTGTCTGCGCAGCAATTCTTCCAAAGTCAGAGGGGGTTACGGTGACGTCAATCCACTGACCTAGTTCGCAGTAGGGATTGAAGACTTTTGCGTCCACTATGTCAATTTCTTCATCGGGGATTGTTACTTTATCAACGACTTCTTTTTGCGCTAGGACATCAATAGACCCTGTTTTGCCATTTATTTTTACGGAGACGTTGAGCAACCCTCTAATACTTTTTCGGGCAGCAGCTCGCAGAGCTTCTTCTAAAGCAGAAATAATCACTTCTCTTTTAATGCCTTTTTCTCTTTCTAAATATTCGAAAATGGCTAGCAAATCTTTATTCATGAATGCCCTCAAAATAACGGCTTAATAAACTCTTGTTTATCCTACCAGAACTTGTTTAGTTACCTGTGAAATAGTTGCTAAGCAGGTAAGGTGCTTAGCAACTACTAGTTATTCTCCTAGGAGAATTAAAAAAGGTGTGTAGCTTTAGGACGAGCTCTCTTCTTCCTCAACCTTCTTTTTCCTAGATGAGCCTTTAGGTTTGGATGTTCCTACAACAATGTCATCTCTATTGCACTTGTTCTTGTCCACGAGAAATTCCTTAATGGATAGAGCGATTTTCTTGTGTTCAGGATCTAGTTTAATGACTTTTGCTGTAATCTCATCCCCTTTGTTAATTACTTCTTCTACTTTGCCAAAGGGCTGGTCTGACAGCTCTGTAACGTGTACCAGGGCTTCGATTCCATTGGGCAGCTCTACGAACGCTCCAAAAGCGGTGATCTTAGAGACGATCCCTTTGACTAGAGTGCCTACGGGCATTGTTTTCTCAATGGATTCCCATGGGTTGTTGCTAAGTTGTTTAACCCCTAAAGTGATTTTCTTACTTTCTTTATCTACAGATAGAACAACCGCTTCTACTTTATCCCCTTTTTTAAGGACTTCAGATGGATGAGACACTTTCTTAATCCAGCTGAGGTCGGAAATGTGGATAAGTCCATCAATGCCGGGCTCTAGCTCGACAAATGCTCCATAGTTGGTGAGGTTGCGGATTTCTGCTTGGACGCTGCTTCCAATCGGATATTTGTCTTCTACTTCATCCCAAGGATTTTTTTCCGTTTGCTTGATACCTAAGGAAATTTTTCCTTCTTCCTTTTGTATAGAAAGAACAATGGCTTCTACTTCATCTCCCTTCTTCACTATTTCGCTCGGGTCAGATACATTCTTCACCCAAGACATCTCTGATACGTGAATAAGTCCTTCAATGCCAGGCTCAATTTCAATAAAGGCCCCGTAAGGAACGAGATTGACAATTTTACCGTGGATTCTTGTGCCAATAGGGTATCTTTTCTCAATTTCTTCCCAAGGATTGCTCTCTTTTTGTTTCATGCCAAGAGCGACTCGTCCTTTATCTTTATCTACATGAAGAATGACGACTTCCAGTTCTTGCCCCATTTGTACCATTTCGGAGGGGTGTTTGATCCTCTTCCATGTCATGTCAGTGATGTGGAGAAGGCCATCGATACCGTCTAGATCTAAGAATACTCCGAAGTCTGTGATGTTTTTCACAACGCCTTTTCTCACTTCTCCTTCTACGATATTGCCAAGGAGCTCTGCTTTGCGAGAGATACGTTCTTCTTCAAGAAGTTCTCTGCGAGAAACAACAATGTTTTTGCGTTCATTGTTAATCTTGAGAATTTTGAATTCGTAAGTGTGGCCAATATACTCATCAAGATTTTTGATTCGCTTATTGTCAATTTGAGAACCGGGTAAGAAGGCTTCCATGCCAATGTCGACCATCAGGCCGCCTTTGACTTTGCGAATAACTTTCCCTTTTACGATAGATCCTTCTTCACAGTTTGTGCTGATATGCTCCCACTGTCTTAGGCGTCTTGCTTTTTCTCTGGAAAGAACGATCTGTCCATCTTCGCCCTCTGTTTGGTCTAAATAGACCTCTACTTCGCTTCCCAAGGTGAGTTCATTTGGCTCAGAAAATTCATCAATAGGTACTAATCCTTCTGACTTTAGGCCTACATCAATAACAGCAAAGTCTTTCGTGATCTCTACTAATCGCCCTTTGAGAATCTGGCCTGCACTCATTGAGGCTACACAGCCTTCATCAGCAGTTTCTTCTCTACGATCAAGTAGCTTTTTAAATTGGTTTGCATCTTCTTCGTGATAGTCGACATCGTCTATGACTTTACTGTCGCTCCAGTCATATTTAACGTTTTTAGACATGTTAAAGGTTTCTCCTCGGTTTTTACGTAAAGCTAAGAGTCTAACAAAAGATTTGTAAAAGAATCAACGCTAAAATCTTTACCAAGTCCATAGAGATAAAACAAACTGAGTGTGATGGGTGTTTAAAAAAACAATCTTTTCTTTATTTTTCGGTAAGTGGTAATTAATTATTTGGCAGCTTGCCTAGCAGTTTTTTTTGGTTTAACATAGAAAAAAAGTTCACTTTCCTAGGAAATACATATGAAAACGCTTGTCATGAAATTTGGTGGAGCTGCGGTAGCAAGTCCTGAAAAATTTGCTTGTATTGCCGATATTATCGTAGAAAAAAAACGGTTATATGATCGCATAGTCGTAGTGGTTAGTGCGATGGGCAATACGACAAATCAGCTACTAGAGCTGGCTCTGCAAGTGCATCCAACGCCTCCAAGAAGAGAGCAAGATATGTTAGTTTCTGTGGGGGAAAGAATTAGTATCGCACTATTGGCCATGGCTTTACATAAAAAAGGGGAGGTGGCTATTAGCTTTACAGGTAGCCAGTCAGGGATTATTACCACTTCGGAGCATTCTGATGCGAAGATTGTCGATGTCAAACCTCATAGAATCCATAAAGCCCTAGGTGAGGGAAAAATTGTCATAGTAGCTGGGTTCCAAGGGGTAAGTCGAGAAGGGGAAATTACCACGCTCGGCAGGGGAGGGTCGGACACTTCTGCTGTGGCGCTAGCAGCAGCTCTCTTTGCTGAAAAGGTGGAATTCTATAAGGACGTAGGAGGAGTGTACTCTGAGGATCCAAAGAAAAATAGGCGGGCCGTGCACTATCCTAGGATGAGTTATCAGGAGGCAGCGGATCTCATGGAAAAAGGGGCGAAAGTTCTTCATCTGCGCGCTGTACAGTTGGCTGAAAAAAATCATATTGCTTTACATGTTCTGAGTTTTTCCTCTATAAGCCAGGAGCATGCCCTAGGCACTTGGATTTGTGGTCCTTCAGAAAAATCCAAAGTGGAAAAGGTGGCGTTTGAAGTAGGAAATAATGTTGTCAAATAGATTTTTAGACTCTTCGATCACTACAGTCTATGATAGGGCAGAGCAGCCCCTTCATGGGACTATGCAAAGCGGGCTGATTAAGGGATATGTAAGAAAGTTGCTTCCAAGAGGAATAACAATAGAAGATCTGGGTGATGGGGAAATACGCTCTCAGATCGAAGAATCGCTTCCTCTTGTTAAAAGTTTTTATTGGGGAAACAACCCTCTCTATTTTTCCGTCTTAGTTTTATATAAGAAAAAATTTAACGCAGCAAAATTCCTGTATGAATGGATCAGCCGAGGATTGCTACCGGGGAAGTCTGTAGAGATCGTCAGTTTTACTTCTTCTGATTTTAGCATCCGCTCTTTTGGAGAGGAAGTATTGTCTGTCGCAGAAGTTGTTGTACCCATGCAGGAGGAGAGTGATCTAGAATATGCGGAGGGACAATTTCGGTTGCTTGCAGAGGAAATGCGCCTTGGGCTTGGTTCTCTGTTCCAGGCAAAAAAAATGCTGGAGATGAGAGGGGGGACGTCTCACGAAAAAAATAGCGTGATTCAAGAGACCATTGCTTCTCTTGTGCATAGTAGGCTGTCAAAAGAGTTTGATTACGGAATTTTTGGGGAATTGCAACACTTTTTGGCTAATGCCACGGAACCATTCAAACAGATGCGACTTTCCAGGCATCTAAGTAAAATCCTTTGCATTTTTTATTTATATCGCAAAAGCCTCTCTGAGCAAGTAGAGGTTTTCCCTTT
>JAHFTP010000084.1 GCA_023265495.1 Chlamydiota bacterium | reverse complement strand
TGCCTTACAAGGGCATTTGTGTGCTCATTAAGACCGCTTTTCTAAGAATGATAAGGCTTAGTTAGCAAAGTAGAACCTTGCATCCAGCTACGGCTTACTTTTTGATGGTGGGCAAACTCTACCCCATTATCCGCTGCTACCGTGAGTACAAATGCTTTCATAGGTTCTCCGATTGCTGTTTGCGCATCAAGGGGTAGAGCAACAAAAGCCATCTTTATTTCTTTATCGCTGCATGGAAAATAGGGGTCAATTCGGTTTCATGTATTTTTTTAGCAGTCCCTTCTGATTTGGAAACTGATGGCTCGTTTTTTGGTGCCCCTGTATTAACATTTTGTGGTAGAAGAGGCCGAGTCATATCGGAAGGTACTGAACCTGTTTTTTCGTTAGACGAGGATCTGCCAGATAGAGACCTCGCAGACGATACATGTGGCGAACGGCTTCTCTGCGCGACTTGATCCGTAAGGTTTTCCTGCTTATTGTACCGACAGAAGCAGATAGCACAACCTATTAGTAGACCTGTTTCCGCAAGTATTGCTACTGTTGTTGTTAAAGCCATATTTTTTCTCCTTTTAAAATTAATTTTATTATACTTATGCAATAACTCCATTAATCTGGAATTATAAATAATTTTAGCATCAATTAATAATTAAATCAAATTAAACTAACTAGTTTCTATAAAAAATACAAAAACATCTAACACATTTATAATAAAACACTTGAAATACACCAAGCACAGCACAAGCTCTTAAATATAAATAAGTTGCGCATATAAATTTCAATACAAACTTAAATAAAAAACTAAATTGAAATTAATTATAAAAAACATAATAATAAAAATTAGAAGAACTAATAAAACTCCTTCAGAGGACAACCATGACAATACCTACCCCAGAAACTAACCTTCCCCCTCCCCCTATGCCCAACATTCCTCAAGTAAACCTCCCCCCCGCAACACCGGCACCAAACAGCGCGCAAGGTACTCAGCCTGATACTTCTCAGGCGGATGAGGCGATCTCCAATAGCCCCTTTGCCAAGATGTTCCCTGCAGGGGCCACCCCAGCACAGCTGCGTCAGTTTTTAAATACCTTCTTACAAATGATGGTGTTTGAGTTTCAACAATCCAATAATGCCTGGCAAAAAGGGCAGCAAGAAATGCAAAAAGCAGAAACAGGGGAAGATGATAGTTGATTTTTTTCTTTAAAAAACCAAATTGCACTTTATTGGGGAAGCAACAATAATGAGCCCCAAAAAACTCCTATTCGGGTAAGAAAGTGACAACAGCTACTGCAAAAACCACCCCCTCTTTACTACCAACCTCTATAGTGCAAACCTCTCAAGAAGAGGTACAACCATTTAATAGTCCGTTTGCCAAGATGTTCCCTTCAGGGGCTACTCCGGAGGAGCTAAAACAATTTTTAAATACTTTTCTAAAGATGATGATAGTAGAGTTTCAGCATGCTGATAAGGCCTGGCAGAGAGGACAACAAAAAATGCGCAAGGCTGCTCGAGGTGAAGACGATAGCTAATCCTTTTTAGACAAGATCTTTTCTTTTGTTTCTAAAGGGTTTATGTCTTATAATCGCCGCATCTTTTACTATTTTTTTGGTGCATATGAACCCTCCTTCTCACTGCGATAGCATTATCGTATCAGAGGAAGAAAAAGATCTTCGTCTGGATAAACTGCTCGCTATCCATTTTGGGGATTTTTCTCGTACCTACTTTCAAGATCTCATTGCAAAAGGAAAAGTCCTGGTCAACGGAGAAATCAGTAAAAAAAGAGAAAAAACCATCCCCGGAGATGAGGTGGAGATTTGCTTTGAGCTAACGGAAGAACTCTCTCTCTCTGCGGAAAACATCCCCCTAGAGATCCTTTTTGAGGATGAACACCTTCTTGTGATAAATAAACCTGCAAATATGGTGGTGCATCCGGCCCCCGGCCATCCTAACCATACTTTTGTCAACGCTCTACTCTACCACTGTAAAAACCTGGAGCAGATGGGCTCCGACCCTCTAAGACCCGGTATCGTGCACCGTCTAGACAAAGATACGACAGGCTTGCTCATAGCGGCAAAAACCTCTCTCTCCCATAGATTACTCATCGAGCTTTTTAGCCAAAGAAAGATACAAAAAAAGTACTTGGCCATTTGCTATGGAGCGCCAAAAGAAGGGATTGTATCTGCTCCAATAAAAAGACATCCCACCAAACGTCAAGAGATGAGCGTTCGTTTAACAGAGGGGAAAGAAGCCATCTCCGACATCCGAGTGCTTAAAACATCCTCTCCTTTCAGCTTAGTAGAAGTGGCATTAATCACCGGAAGGACTCATCAAATACGCGTCCATTTAAAACACCTAAAAGCCCCCGTTCTAGGAGACCCTGTCTACGGCATTGCTTCTATAAATGAAAAGCTCGGGCTTACTAGACAGCTCCTGCACGCACATACGCTCGCATTTATCCACCCGATCACAAAACAGCAGATAACACTTACGGCTCCCCTCCCCACGGATATGGAAAACTTTCTTAGCAAAACTCTTTTATAGCTCAAACAATAAGGGGATTTAAAGGGGGCAGGCCCCCTTTTACCCCTTTTTTTATCTAGACATAGCACGTATCAAATTCTATAGTGTCGCACTCTGTTTTTATACAAAGGCCACTTCTATGCGTCGCTTCTTCCTACTCTTGCTTGTATACGGCTGCAGCTTATTTGCGGCTGACGTAGATTTTGACTATGTGTTTATAGGATCAAGTCCCATTTCTGTACTTGAAGGTCTTTATCGTTCCTATACTGGATCTAAGGTGCTGATTGTGGAAGCTTCTCCGACCCTTGGAGGAGCCTGGAAAAGCATTACTATTTGCGGAGTGGCCCATGTAGATATGGGATGTCATCAGATTGGATCTGATCCCAAGCTGAAAAAGTTCCTAGAAACCTATGTAGGGTGCTCACTCGTGCAAATGAATAACCCCTATGGACAGACTAATGCTCTTCAATCTGCAGATAGCGGGCTCTACTTTTCCGGTGGATGTTATGAGCTCAATTGCAGACTTCTTGAGCTGATTGACAAAAGCCCCGCGCAGCTTTTGTTAAACTGCAAGCTAGAAAAAATGCATATCAACTTCGACGACTCCGTCGCTGTGATCAAAATACAAGACTCGTACTACACCACCTCCAAAATAGTCATGACTCCCAACAGCTATATAGAAATAGAAAATTGTCCAAAAGCACCAAAACCTTCCTATTCCAAATACTACCACCTCTACCTTTTGATAGAAGATAGCTCACCACCTCGTTTTACTTACTTCCACGGTTTTTGTAAGGGAATGTCAAGAGCGATCAACCTCACCCCCTTCTCGCTGGAAATGCCGGAAGAAGGACAACAGCTCATCGCCATACAGACCTATGATGAACAAAGCCTCTCCTACGCAACCTTCTATTTCGACGAGTTGAAAAAAAGACAGTTCATCAGTCAGAACGCACGCCTAATCACTTCAGATCAGTACATTTATGAACAACCCCATTTTCACTTATCTTCCATCCAAAGCACCTGCCCCCAGGCTCATTCCTTTTTCGAAATACTTAGGACGGACGCCATCTGGAATATCTCTCAACACACAGATAAATGGGAGAAAGCATTCACTCCCTGCATGACACACTAAAGCAGGGCCTGCTTTAAATCTATCCTTCTTCCACTGCACCATTTGCCTGTCTATGACATCCTCAAAGACTTGCATGATAGCGCTGCAGCACTCGGCAAAGCAACGGACCCATCGATAAAACAACTATTTTTTATAAATTCCGCTCTCGCGGTTAAAAAATATTTTATCCTATTCCCAAAAGACTGAAGCTCGGGGAATCCGTATTAAAGCAAGATTTCAGTCTCGCTTCCTTCTACAAAAAAACAAAAAAACGGGACTGGCCAAATTTTCGTTAATACGATATGCTCAAAATGTGTAAGGTGACTTGAATCATTTTGTGCGCTTGAAGCTACTTTTTGAACTCAACTAAGGGTCGAATTATGAAAGAATTTGTAGAATACATTGTTAAAAACCTCGTAGATCATCCAGACCAGGTTCGCATTAACGAAGTGGGTGGCACTCATACATTAATTATTGAACTTGCTGTAGAAAAATCTGACATCGGCAAAATTATCGGGAAGAAAGGAAAAACGATCAATGCCATTCGCACTCTTCTTATGTCAGTGGCTAGCCGCAACGGCATCAGAGTGAATTTGGAAATCCTGGAAGACCAACAGAAGACTTCTCAAGTCTAATTACTGAAGCTTTGGCAAGTAAGGCGATATCATCGCCTTACGTGAATTAATCAGCCCTGCTTTAAACTTAAGCACAGCGACAGGGACGGGGATTTTTCTTTTTGTCTTGATCTGTTTTACTTCTGAGAAACTTTCTGCAAAGATCTGCTCGAGCACTTTGGCGTTGTCTCCTAAATACTCTATCTCCATAGGCTGCGACACTACCTGCGGCACAGATCTAAATGCATTTAAAAAGATTTTGACATGCTCGACAGCCTGCTCTGTAGAGGGGATCCATATCCATAGCTCATCTTTATGCTTATAATCACCTTCGGTCCCTGCATAGACTTCCTCAGCTCCCGGTATCGTGCTGATCATATGCATATGCAAGTCTACTTCCGCATGTTCTTCATAATAGCGTTTTGCATCGGCATACCAAAGAGCTCTGATTTCTTCCGCATGCGTTTCAAAAAAAGCAACATTTTTGGAAAATAACTTAGTCTGCCCTACACGGCAACAGCCATTCTGCTCTTTCGTATCTGCAAATATGCTAGACTCCCCTCCCTTAATACAAAGACGCATGTGATGCTCGACACTCTCTTCTTTACAGTAATAGATTTTCTTATAGAGAGAATACATATCTGCATTTTGTAAGATTCTCTTTGCCGCCTTTGGGGCAAAAGAGGCATCTCGAGCGATGTCATCCAATGCAATAATCTCCGTCTCCTCTCCTAGCGTCAAAGTCTTCATACGATTGAGAAGAGAAGCCACACACTCGACATCGCGATAAGATACCTTGGAGAGCAAGTCAGTATCATCTAAAATGGCATAGAGACAGTGCAAATATTCTAGAAATTCACGCTTGGCATCGATAAAATGCTCTTTTTTCTCTTGTAGAACAATTGCTTTTTGCAAAAGCCTTTGCATGATCCTCTTCGCGCCAGGAGCATCAAGGGAACTGTCCCAGCTCTTGATTTGCATTTGAATAGGAGAGGCTCCACTTGCTCCGCAGCTGTACTTATCATTGATGACAAAAGCTTTCTCTGCAACAAGGGCATTAGAAGACTGCGCATCACAGATAAAGGCATTGGGAGCGGACACCGTTGTTAGTGCGCTTTTATGATGATCTATGACACTAATCACCTCTAGATAGGAAGGAATCTTGGTCTCTTCCCTATTGCAAAAATCTCGCAGTGACACCGTGCCAAGAATAGATTTATGAATATCTACGGCATGAATGACACCCAAGGCCGTGAGATTACCTTCCTTATCTGCTGTCGTCACAGTTAAATAAGGGTAAGATCCCATCTTACTTCTGATCTCTTCTACTTCTGCTCTATAGCTGACAAAATGAGGTAAATAGCCAAAAACCTCTGTTTTTATCTGACTCGCTATAGAGAGCCTATCTACGTAGGTCCTTACACTTTGTATCGCCTTTTCTAACCCCTTAATCACTTGTTCCATTTGATGGAAGATCTTGGGCCTATTTTCTACAATCATTCCACTAGAATCAAAAAGAGCTGAGCTAGGAAGGGATTCCATGAGCTGCACAAACTCTGCAAATGCAAAAATCGAAAGTGCTTGCATGGCTTCTGCAAACTCTTTAAAAGTGCTCTGCAGCCCATGAGAGACCTTAAGCACGCGCGTCATATACGCTTCTACATGCGCCTTTTGTTTTGCAGTAAAATCTCTGACCGGCTCGGCATCCTGGATCTTCGCAGAAAAAATAGCGTGGCAAAAAACAGATACATCCTTTTGCGAAAGGGAATCCCTTGCAAACAAGGAAACTAACTGAATATGCAAATGACTGGCAAACCATCGCAGGCAATTATTAAGAAGCATAACAACCTGTCTTACACCTTCGACATCAATAGTACGCCAATCCCCTAAGTAGTATCCCTGCTCATCGACTAACATCACCGCATTTTGGTTCCTCTCATGGTCGATGCTGAGGGTTGATTCTTCCATAGATTTTTTCACAACACCTCTTTGGCTGACAAGGTCCATGCCGGAGAGAGCCAGAGAGGAGCGTGTTTTGGCGAGAAAATCAAAACAAGACTTGCCGAGCAGCTGATAAAATAGAAAGTCAATTTCCACTTGTGAACTGGGAGGACCACCGGGGACATTCCATAAGTGAATGCCATCGCCCACTCGCGCGGCAAAGGCATCTACCCATCCCCAAAAGGATGCAATTGTCGTATCTAAATCGGGGGAGCTGTGCGCTGTGACGTAATGAGAACCCGGAAACATCTTCCCCATGCCTATAGGAAATAAGACCTGGTATTCTTCTCTTGGAACAAATTTACCTGCGATCTTAGCTCTGATAAGATAATTTTCTTCCACGCTGAGCAGGGAGAACTGATTGAGCCAAAGCTCAAACTGCGCAAAGGTGTACCCATCGAGGATATTTTCTTTGGCAACCCTATCTAGAAAAGCTAAAGTGGCTCCTAGCAGAAAGCAAGGAGTCTTCTCCTTTTCGATAAGAAGTAAAAGAGACCTACTGATACGTTCAAGCTTTTGTTTCTCCCCTAAAGAAGAAAAACTCTGACTATGAAAGTCTTTAAAAACCTCATCGAGACTCGCAAAAGAGGAGAGCTTCCATCTATAATCACCTAGGCGCTCTTCGCTTTTCCCGCTTCTCCCTTCGTCTTGAGGATCTTTAGACTTTGTCATAGAACGCCCATCAGCTCCTGAATAATAAAAGAAACGGATTGAGCAGGACTCGAACCTGCGACCACCCGCTTAGAAGGCGGGTGCTCTATCCAGCTGAGCTATCAATCCAAAAACAGATCAGTTTAGCGATGCTCTTAACAATTTTCAAGTAGATTTGTTGTTTTTTTGCAGAAAACCTATAACTTTTGACTTCTGGAATGCCTGTTGGCCGCTCAAACTCAAGCCTCTGCAGCTCCCTGAACTGTAAGACAAGGAGGATGCCTAGACGCTTTGCGCATCTTATGATAGCGAATCTCCTCTTCGATTTCTGACCTGCAGGGGGCTATGGAAGCTCTTCTTTTGACATATTCCAAGGCTAGTTGTAGAAGGCTAAAATCGATGTCATCCGTTTGCGTCGTTCTCTCTTTGCAATAGCTTTCCACCGCATCAAAAGAAATACTATCTGCTATGCGAAGAGCTTCTCTATATTTTTCTGGTTTTCTCGACCAAAAAAGATCAATGAGATACTT
>JAHFTP010000083.1 GCA_023265495.1 Chlamydiota bacterium | reverse complement strand
ATTGTTAACATGTTATACTTGATATAAATTCTATGTATAATTTTAATAAGCTGACAATCAGATGGATAGAAAAAAGACGTGTAAGGAAGTTATTTTTTGAAAAACTCGTAATTCCCTAATAGTCAGGCTCATAAAAAAAAGACTAGACCATGTCCTCTATCCAAATAACTGGCAAAGCCTGTTTATTTGCAAAAATTCTTTATTCTTAATCAGACTTTGGTTTTGATAGGAGCTAAGGCATTACTTTAAAGCAATCTCTGCTAAGCAATGAGGCATATATGTCAAGTATAGGACCTACAGATGGCCCCCCTGCTCCGCTTGAAGGATATTCTCCGCAGCAACTGCTATATTTGCAGCAGCAGT
This sequence comes from Chlamydiota bacterium, assembly GCA_023265495.1. Classification (GTDB taxonomy): domain Bacteria; phylum Chlamydiota; class Chlamydiia; order Chlamydiales; family Rhabdochlamydiaceae; genus JAHFTP01. Next base: position 7,282 of record JAHFTP010000083.1, on the reverse strand, counting down.
TTGCTAACTACTATAACCAGTTTCAGCAAGACCCCTCCTCTGCAAACGCCCAGCAGTTATTGCAGTTTATGGAATCGAACAAAGGAGAGCTTCAATTTCTCTGTCAAAATTTTATCAATTTGGCCCCCTTTCCCAATCCCAATTTTGCTACCTTATTTCAATGTGTGACCGCCGGCTTGCAAAATTACAACCCATCGAGTCCTTCTCCTGCTTTATTTGAGTTTTTAGGAGATATGGCCTCCTGGGCAGGAGTAGGTACGAACCCGGGGCAGACTTTTTAAAATACCGTACAAGATCTTGAAACCGCTATAGCTTCTATTAAAGAAACCAATTCCCTGTCAGGATATATGCAAGAGATGCTTGAAGTTCTCTTCCAGAACCAAGGCTTCGGCGGACAGGGATACTATGCAGCCATGTTAGCACAGGCCCCCAATAAGGTGGCTTTTGCTGACGAATACCAAAAAGTAAGCGCTCTTTTTGCCGCTTACCAAAAGGATCCTTCTTCTGCCAACATACAAGCGCTAGGCAGCGGGATGCAAGATCTGCTAAACTTGCTTTAGGCTCTCTTTTCAAAGGGCAGAGATAGGAAAAATTTTTTATGGATTTTTTTTGTCATTGGTTTCATAAAGGGGAAAAAGGATTATTTTTATGACGATAGGACTCTCTGTACTTTGTTATGTTTTAATTGGATTGCTCTCAGGCCTCGCTTCAGGTCTCTTAGGAATAGGAGGAGGCATCATTGCCGTACCGGCACTTCTTTTTACTTTTGACATGTTAGGCTTTCCACAGACGTATGTCATGCACCTGGCTATTGGAACATCGCTTGCTTCCATGGTAATCAACACCTTTTCTGCTTCTTTGGCGCATAACACAAAAAAAGCGGTGCATGGAACGGTTGTCATGAAGATGATTCCAGGGGCTTTGCTTGGCGCATTTTTAGGAAGTGAGACGGCTCACCTACTCTCTAGTATCATCTTGCAGATTATTTTTGGTCTTTTCGCTTGCGCCGTTGGTATCCATTTTTTAAAACCTCTCTATGAAGATGGACTCGAGCATCGCTTCCCTCGATTTTCACTTTTTACCTTGGCGAGCACAGCCATTGGCATGGTATCGAACATTCTAGGCATTGGTGGTGGTGTATTCACCGTCCCCTTCCTCTCCGCCTGCGGCATGCAGCATAAAAAAGCTATAGGGACCTCTGCTCTCGTTTCCTTCGTCATCTGTTTAATCGGAACGATCTTTTATCTGATGCTCGGATGGAAAGAAATTGAGATGCCCATGACCGTTGGGTTCATCTATCTTCCTGCTTTTTTAATCATCGGAGTAGTTTCTTATTTCTCTGCGATAACAGGAGCTAAACTCGCCCATGAACTTTCTACGACGATGCTAAGAAGGATCTTTGCATTTGCCATGATTGCCATTGGCCTTAGCATGATTTTCCTATAACTGAACCGGAGTTTTGGCATGAAAGGCCTTTTAGCTGTCTTATTTCTCTTATCTATAGGGCCACTTGCTGCAGATACTGCCATGACGCCGGATAAGGCCCTATCCCTTCTATTAGAAGGCAACGAGCGCTACGTAGAGGAACGTCTTTTGCATCCTAACCGAAGTGAGGAGAGGCGCACTTGTACGGCGGAGGCGCAAGCTCCTTTTGCTATTGTTTTGGGGTGCTCTGATTCTAGAGTCTCCCCTGAGATTATTTTCGACCAAGGGATCGGAGATATATTCATCGTAAGAGTAGCTGGCAACGTGCTCGGCCCCGTAGAACTCGACAGCATTGAGTATTCCGCTCTTTACTTAGGATCTTCTCTGATCATAGTGTTAGGGCATGAAAACTGCGGAGCTATAAAAGCCGTGCTAGCCGGAAAAACAAAGGATATTGAAGCCGTTGCAGCGCTCATTGAGCCGGTCTTAAAAAAAATCAAGAAACCTACATTGGAAGGGGCAATAAAAAGCAATGTAGAAGCTGTCGCTTCTCAGCTCAGAAAAAGCTCTGTCATTGCCAAACTCCTTGAAGAGAAAAAACTCAGCATCGTGCCCGCCTACTATGACTTCCTTTCAGGGAAAGTCACTGTGCTGCAAAAAGCATAATCTTCTTGCAAGAATTGCAAAAGGTGGTGTTTGCTTTTCTATTCTTAGGAAAAGAGGGTTATGGCAGAACATTTTTTAGGTGATTTTACACTTCTTCGCCCCTTATACGAAAGATCACAAGAGGAAACGCTGCAGTGGATAGCCAAAGCGCATGCACGTGTTTTATCTATAAAAAACTCGCTTGGCCCACAGGAAGAAGAAAAAGCGTACCAAGAAATCAAAGAGAAAATCGACAAGGTAGGCCTAGGAAAAGATAAGATACAAAAAAGAGGGGTGCAGCTGACCGACTTTTTGCACGAAAGGTGGGAAGAAATGCATATCTATCCAATAGATCAAGAGAAACAAGGATCCGGCCTTAAAGAGAGAATGGAGCATTATAGCCTGCAAGCCTTTCAAGTGCTCCGGCAGTTTTACAAAAATGCAGCCTTACCTCCCCATCTTATCCATGTCACATGCACAGGATATGCATCCCCAAGCCCGGCACAGAAACTCGTCTCTGAAAAAGGCGCAGCTACTACCGTCACCCATGCTTATCATATGGGATGCTATGCATCACTGCCCGCTATCCGCATGGCATGCGGGTTTTGCCTGGGGAAAAAGGAGCCTGTCGACATTGTCCATACCGAGATGTGCAGCCTACACATCCGTGTAGGAGACTCTAGTATGGAACAGCTCGTCGTGCAAAGCCTATTTGCCGATGGATTTGTAAAATACTCTGTCTCTGAGCTCCCCTATAACGATAGTTTTGCCATCCTAGCGTTGCATGAAGAAATTATTCCCTTATCCACCAAGAGCATGACATGGCAATGTGAGGACTGGGGCTTTGCTATGACCCTGCAAAAAGATGTGCCGTTTAAGATAGCGAAGGCTCTGCCTTCCTTTGTAGATACCCTCTTTTCCCAAGCTTCTGTAGATGGCGCCAAGAAACAGGGTGCAATCTTTGCCATACACCCGGGAGGAGCAAAGATCATCGGGCAAGTAGCGGAACACCTCCACTTGTGCCAAGGTCAGGTCTATCATAGCTGGGAGGCGCTTAAAAACTATGGAAATATGTCCTCCGCCACCCTCCCCCACATATGGACAAAGCTTTTAGAAGACAAACATATTGCAGAGGGAACCTACGTGGTCAGCCTGGCCTTCGGCCCCGGCCTTACGATAAGCGGATCCCTATTTCAAAAAAGGAGCGGTGCATGTACCTAATTGTTTTGATCCCCTTTCTCCTGCAAACAGCACTCATCACATTTGATGAATACTACTTCCATGTAAAACGGGGCCTTCCTAAGTGGGAAAGGATCGGACATCCCCTAGACACACTGAGTGTGTTTAGCTGTTTTGTTTTTGTATGGACTGTTCCCTACTCCCCTTATGCTCTTAAGTGGTATATGGCCCTTTGTATAGGCTCTTGTCTTTTGATCACCAAAGATGAATTCGTCCATAAACACCACTGCCCTGCTTCAGAACAATGGGTCCATGCCGTACTGTTTATTAACCACCCTATTCTGTTATATAGCCTGTGGCTCCTATGGCCTATCCTTCATGGGGCAGAAGCCCCTCCTTGGCTTGACTCTTGGCTGAGTCACCGGGAAGTGTTGCAAGGATTTGTCCTATTCCAGGCAGTTACTGTCTTCGCTTTTATGCTCTATCAGATCATCTATTGGAACTTTGTATGGAAAGAACAAAAGTAAATAACAGCTTCTATGAAGAGTTAAAGGAGAAATGGCATGAAGAACGCTCTCATCCCATAGCACTCCTCCGTGCAGAAAATGCCGTTAGAAATCCCTGGATCCTCAATACCGTAGAATCTCTGCTAGGAAAAAAAACCTCTATTTTAGATATCGGATGTGGAGGAGGCCTCCTCACAAACTGCCTAGCAAAAGCAGGTCACACCGTCACAGGGGTCGACCTGTCCCCATCCAGCCTTAGCATCGCCAAACAATACGACAAGACGGGCTCCGTCACCTACCTGCAGGCGGATGCGACAAGGATCCCCTTGGAAGGGGGGTGCTTCGACGTCGTCTGCGCCATGGATCTTTTAGAGCATGTAGAAAATCCTTCTCTCGTCATACAAGAGGCCTCTCGCCTGCTAAAAAAAGGAGGGCTATTTTTCTTTCATACCTTCAATAGAAATTGGCTCAGTTATCTCCTTGTCATCAAAGGGGTAGAATGGTTTGTGAAAAATACCCCTCCCAACATGCATGTATACTCTCTTTTTATCAAACCGGAGGAGCTAGTAGCTTTTTGTTTGCAGAACCATCTCCATGTAGAATCTATGCAAGGGCTCGTCCCTTCCTTCACGGTGAAGAGCTTTTGCCAGATGCTCATTTATAAGACGGTAGATAAGGACTTTTCCTTCGCGTTCTCCTCTTCACTGAAAACCGGTTATGTAGGTTTTGCAAGAAAAGTCTATTCTCGATTGGTAATATAACTAAAATAGAAATTTCTTCCCCTATTTGCTTGTCGTAGGTTTTTAACACGCCATTGCATTGTCATTAAAAAGAGCTTCTGCTAACGTCCAAAAAGGGATGCCAATAGAGGAGACTCATCTATTTTATGCCAAAGACTCCACACTTCCAAAGAGGCCTTAAGTCTCGACATGTTAGTCTGATTGCCTTGGGCGGTATTATTGGTTCCTCCTACTTCTTAGGGACGGGGTACGTCTTAAACCAAATCGGCCCTGCCGCCTTTTTAGCCTACGCGCTCGGAGGGCTCATCACCTTTCTAACTATGGCCTGTCTTGCAGAGCTCACTATTTCTATGCCGTCGCCCGGATCCTTTGTCGGCTATGCGGGAAAGTTTATTTCCCCCTCTTGGGCTTGTGGAGTGGGCTGGTCTTATTGGATCTCTTGGGTTGTTTATATCCCTTCAGAATGTATTGCGGCGGGCATCTTGATGCATAACTACGTCCCAGAAGTCCCTATCTACCTATGGGCGGCTTTATTTGGCCTTCTCATCACCGTGATTAACCTCACACAAGTAAAGGCGTTTGGAGAAATGGAGTTTTGGCTCTCTATTGTAAAGATCGTGCTCATCGTCGGTTTTTCTTTGCTTGCCCTGTTTATTTTCTTTGGACTCATGGGAACAGAAAAACACGAGATCATCGGAGATAAGTACCTCCTCAAAGATGGAGGACTCTTTCCTAATGGATACGCCATTTTCTTCATCAATATGGTTGTGTTACTAGCGAACTTTCAAGGATCGGAGATCATCGGCTTAAGTGCCGCAGAATCGCAAAACCCCAAAAAAAATATTCCAAAAGCTCTGGAGAAAATCTCGATCCGTATCATTGTTTTATACCTTGTCCCCACTTTTCTGCTGGCCCTTATTTTCCCCTGGCAAAAAGCAGGCCTCTCCGGCAGCGTATTTGCCATCGCCTTGGAGAAGTACGGCCTTTCCAAGCTCGGTCATATATTTAACTTTCTTATTATCGCCGGCGCGATATCTTGTGCCAACAGCGGACTATATGCAACAGTGAGGTCTCTCTATGCACTTTGTGCAAAAGGCATGGGCCCTAAAGCTCTATCTGAGCTCAATAAAGAAGGAATACCTGCAAAAGCAACTCTTCTCACCTTGGCAGCGATTTGGGTCATGCTACTCATTTCCTATTTCTTTTCTGCCCATCAACTATATGCAAACTTACTTGCGCTATCTGGTTTTACGGGATCTATTTGCTGGATTTCTATCTGCTGGTCGCAGCTGCGCTACAGACAGATTTTAGCAACAAATAAACAGGATACGACAACGTACAGAATGCCCTTTTTCCCCTACCTCACCCACTTTGCCATCTGGATACAAGTAGCTTGCCTGCTTATCTTGGTTTTGAGCCCGGATCTTAGGCCTTCCTTTTATTTTGGAGTCCCTGCCGTTCTCATCCCTATTTTGCTCTATAAATATTTAATAGAGAAAAAACGAGCGGCTTAACTTCAGATGGTTCTTTTAAGAATTTGCGTATATATCCCTGTCAAAATTGTTGTAGGGAATTCCACCTCGTTGCTACACTAACCACGAAAAATTTGAAGGCCTCCTTCGGGAAAGAATCTTCGAAAATAAGGATTCCCAAAATGGGATTTATAACAAACCGATTGTTTTTTACAAGCTGCTAATTGTCAATTAACTGCATTCATATATTGATTTTTTATCCCAAATATTCTAAAATACAGTAAGTGGGGCGAGCTATGGCGTTTAAACCCATGGATGAGAGCGTATACGTAAAGTATCTGAAAATGGTTGCGTGGCGCATAGAAAAAGGCAGTATCGACTACAAGCTTTTTAATGAGAAAGATGAGTTTTTATGTACAATAAAGATAGCACATGGAAAAAAAGACAAAGAAGGAAGTTATCGCTTTTAGTGTTCAAAAGACAGAACGAGAATTTAAGAAAAGGGGTTGGCAATGGCCTCCGCAAAAGAAATTAAAAAACACGTAGAAATAGCCTTAAAAGAAGTTGGGGCAATTGACCCTTGGTTTGATAAGGATTTTAACTCTTGGATTTTTTCTCATGTCTCGTATCCTGATGTTGAGTACGCGGGGAAGACAAGAGCTGAAGTGGTTAAGAATTACCCCCTATACCTAAGAGATTTCATCGAGGAACGATTAAACAAAAATCTAGCGCCTCACATAGAGAAGGCCTCAAAGGGACGCGGTGGAAAAAGAGAAGGAGCCGGAAGGCCAAAAGGAACGGCAAAAGAGCAAAAGAAGCGAGTTTATCTACCAACCGATATTGCAGAGTGGTACTATAACCATCCATTTGAAGTTGAATCATCCATCCGTCAAATGATAGCAAGAGCTCATCGATAACCTGTTCAATCTTTGAACCATTGCCTTTTTACCTTGGCCAAGCCTAACATATAGAAAAAAAGCTCACATAAAAGAATTTGCATGATTCCAGAAAACCCCTCTTTGCGCCCTTTAAATAATGCCTACCCGATACAGCCACAAGCGCTTCCCCTAGCTAAGAAAGAGGATCTAGCTCTTTTGCTGATTATGAATATCTTCTTACAGGCCATGCAGCCCCTTCTTTCCCTTCCCTTGTCTTCTTTCAGAGGAATGACTGCACCTGAATATAAAGAGCTCCAAAGCCAAATTAAGGGGCTGCTCGCCGACTTGCAGAAGATCATTCCTCTTATCGGGCATGCAGATAAAGGGATGTCTTCCTTTTTGATGACTGTAGAAGAACGTTTGCAAAGCATTGCTGA
>JAHFTP010000082.1 GCA_023265495.1 Chlamydiota bacterium | reverse complement strand
TTCCCACCTCTCATTTTGATATGGTAAGGCCTTCCCTTCTTTGCTTTGGCTACTTACCTCCACATCCCCCTAAAACCCTAGAAGGAATACAGCCCTGCTTCTCTCTAAAAGCAAAAATAGCCTACTTTAAAGTGGTGGAAAAAGGAGAAGGAATCAGCTATGGACACTCCCATATCACCTCTAAACAAACAAGGATTATCACCATACCCGTGGGCTATGGAGATGGATACAGCAGATGCCTGTCCAATAAAGCTTGTATCCTCCTAAGAGGAAAAAGATATCCCATTGTCGGAAAGATCTGTATGGATCAATTTATGGTAGACATCGGAGAGGATGAAGCCTTTGTGGGAGAAGAGGTTGTTTTAATTGGCAAGCAGGGAAAAGAAGAAATCTCCCTCAAAGAAATAGCAGATCTCTGCAATACCATCCCCTACGAGGTACTCTGTCTGTTCAATGAACGAATTCCTCGCGTATACCTGGAATAACTATTTTGGGGACGAAAGGCCCGCCACTTCTTTTAAGCTTGCAATCTTACTTCTCGCCGCTTCCAGACGGTTACCTCTCACATCCAGAAGCATGTTCTCATAGAGACGCACGCGCTCTTCATAGATGGGTCTTTGCGATCTTTCCACTATACCTACACGCAGTCTCCAGTCTCTCACTTTCTCTGCCAAAGCAGATAAATCCTCATGCACGGCTTTTATTGTCTGCATAGGAGAAAGAAGGATATCGGCAAAAAACGCATCCCCATTTTGCACAGCAAAAAGCAGATTCTCTTCAAAATCTTCAGGAAAATAAAAAATATCGCTTGTTTTTTCCATTATAAGCCTCAGCGCATCCCTGTGCGTCATCTCTGTCGGAACACCGGAAATCGTATAAGTGCCCACAACATCGGGATGCAGCAAGTCCGTAAAAGAAATGCTGACTCTCCCATCTTTATTAAAAGGAAGACCTTCTAGGCGCGCTGCCCAAGAAGCATTCACATATACATTCTCCTTTAAGAAATCGACTCCTAGAATTTTCTCTCTAGACGGGTTTGCCATGACAACTTTATATCTGCCTTTCAATCGCAATTTCGCAATAACATCGGCCTCTTTGATCTGCATCAGAGGACGAGAATCTGAAGCACGGGCTATATAGTCGGCTGCCGTTTGCTCTGTGATCTCACGTTCGAGACGGCCAGTAAACGCACATTCAAAGAAAAGAACTTTTTTCCTTTTTTCTTCATCCTTATATACACAAATGGCTGTGCTATGCGTGCACTCTTTCACCACATCTATATATTCTTCCCATCTCTCTATCAATCGAGATATTTTTGAATCCGGAAAGGGGAGCAACGTCATGGCATTTTGCAAAACACTATACGTCATGGAGGCTGCCACATCCTTTCTTCTTAGCGCATCACAGAACTTTGCAGATAGAAGAATGCATGTCCCTGAATGGTATTTATCAAAAATATCTGCAGGAATAGGACGATAGGAGAAAAAACTCCCTTGCAATGTCTGCGCTCGCGTTATCGCTAATTGCTCTTTGTGAAACGCAAAAAACTCAAGCAGCTCTCCTAAGTTATTATAATAAGAACCTTCCGTGAGGGCCTTATATGTAGAGACTATCTCTCTTACCTTGTCTCTAGATAGATCTTGGACAGAGCTTAGCTCAATAGGCTCGAGGCTATTATCCCTCATTGCAAGCATCCCTCGGGGAGTGTAATACACTTCGAGAGAATCTATCTGAGCCACTATTTCCCCACTCCTAGCAGGAAACAAAAGTCCCTCCTCATTGAGTCCCGCTAGGAGATCTCGCATCTCCCACCTAAATGGCGCCCTTCCTCGTTCTCTATGAAAAGTTTCTACTTTTTGAGAAAATGTCCTCTGCCCCAATGCGCATTGATAGAAAAACTTGGCATAACTGGCAGCCAGCGAGGTGGATAGCCTATGCTCTCTTTGCAGTTCCCCTCTGACATCCGTAAATACTGTCTGCAATCCTCTTCTGGAATCGAGTATGTGCATGGCAAGGCGCTCTATGATTTCTACCCGCACCACATCTTCCGGCCCAGCAAAACAGGTCGATACCTTCTCCTTAAGGGAAGGACCTCGTCTTTGCAGTTTACTTAAAAAATCCCACTCTCTTCTGGTTAGCGCAACGCCTTCTTGTATCTTGTCTACTATACCCCTTAACGTTCTCACCTCCAAGGAAATACCCCTTCCAGGGATTTCTTGCCAGGCGACCATCACCTCACGTCCTTGCCGCTCTAATGGATAAATTGTTGTCATAACTTAAAAATTCTGTTGTTAATAATTAATTATTATATATTAATCATAATCTTAATGCAAATAAAACAGAGCAAATCCGCAACAATTAATTAGATTAAAAAAAGCCGAGACCTGTTCCACGCAAATGTAAAGGACTCTATTTACATCTCTTGTGCACTTCAAGATTGAAAGAGCCACCTCTAAAAACCACAGGCATTTGATTATTAATATCTTGCACTCTAACCACCTACAGATGTATACAAAAACAACTGTTTTGTATATATTTATAAGCAAGATGTATACAAAAAAACAGTGAAACACCTATGTGGCAAAGAATAGGACGCTTAGTCCAACAACCTAATGGCTATAAAGCCTTCATCCCCCTCCCTTTCCCCATACGAGAACCATTGACTCTTTCCCCTCGTCTTGAGGTAAAGCATGGAGAGGCCATGCGACTCATCGGTAAATTAGATGGGATAAGCCAATTACTTCCTGATCGAGATTTTTTTCTTTTAATGTTTGTACGGAAAGAAGCCGCTTCCTCCAGCCAAATCGAAGGAACACAGGCAACTATGGTTGATGCTATTGAAGCAGAAGTCATTCCTAAGTCTATCCAGGCCCATGATGTGGAAGACATAATACACTATGTTCGCGCTTTAAACTATGGTCTTGAGCGTTTTACTACACTTCCTATTTCTGTCCGCTTTATCTGCGAGATGCATGGTATATTAATGAGTGGAGCCCGTGCGACACATCATTCCTTTCCAGGAGAGTTTCGCTATACGCAAAATTGGATTGGCGGCACTTTGCCATCGAATGCTACTTTTGTTCCTCCGCCTCCTAGTGAATTGCCCAGGGCTTTGGGAGACATCGAAAAATTCATCAATACTAAAGAAGATGGATATCCTCCCCTGATTAAAGCTGCGCTACTACATGCACAATTTGAAACTGTACATCCCTTTACAGATGGCAATGGAAGAACAGGACGCCTTCTGATTACCATGTTCCTATGGCAAGAGAAATTGTTGGAAATTCCTCTGCTTTATCTATCTGAATTTTTAAAAAAAAATCAAAGCTCCTACTACAATTGCTTACAAGCTTATCATAGCGATCCTGCGAATATAGATTTGTGGATTGATTTCTTTCTTGAAGGTGTTATTTCGACTGCAAGCTCTGCTATCTCGATAGCTGCAAATATCACCCGTATTCGCGAAAACGATATGGACAAGGTCCACAAACTTGGTAAAACAGCAGCAGCTACAGCAATAGAAGTGCTACGAAATTTATATCGTCAACCTATTGTTGATGTATCCAAAATTCAAGAGTGGACAAAAGTAACAACAAGAGCCGGAGCCCAAAAAATTATTGATCGATTTATTGATCTTGAGATTCTTAGTCAAAGAAACCCAAAAAAAACTTATGGGAGGACCTACGAGTATCATTCTTATCTTCAGCTTTTTCAAAAATAATGAGGAGCATACGTCAAAATGAGATGGTGTATCTTATTCTACTGTTACAGACTTAGCTAGATTGCGTGGTTGATCGATCTCAGCACCCCTCTCTTTAGCTATATAAAAAGCAAAAAGTTGGGTGGCTATAGTAAGTAGGATGCAAGAAAGTGCATCTGACGTTTTGGGAACGTAAAATACATCGTCGACTACCGGCAAGAAATCACCACTTAACTCCGTCCATCCAAAGACCAGGATGGGAGCGCCCCTAGCCTTACTCTCCATAAGGTTACTCATGACTTTCTGATGAAGGAATGCATTCGCACAAAAAATCACGACAGGGAGGTCTTTTCCTAGAAGTGCGATCGGGCCGTGTTTCATCTCTCCCGATGGGTAGCCCACAGCATTGATATAGGCGATTTCTTTTAACTTTAATGCAGCCTCTAGTGCGGTAGGATATAAAACTCCTCTACCTAGAAAATAGAAATCCTCATAGTGCGCATATTTCTTTGCTAGCTTCTCAATATGTCTGTGATGGTGTAGCACTTCTATCACTTGCTCCGGAAGTTCATAGAGCCTCTTAAAAAAGAGGCGTCCTTCTTCTTTGCGCATCTTTCTTTGCCTTGCAAGGAGAAGGGTGAGCAAATACAAAATACATACTTGAGAAGTAAACGTCTTTGTCGATGCAACAGCCACTTCCGGCCCCGCATGAAGAAAGATCGTTGCATCAGCTTCCCTAGCTATCGTCGAGCCGGGAACATTACAAAGAGCGAGCGTTCTCGCTCCTTTCCCTTGAAGCCGACGCATGGCAGCTATCGTATCGGCCGTCTCACCGGATTGACTAAGCGCAATGATTAAAGTGTTAGGGAAAATAAGAGGCGTCTTATATCGATATTCAGAGGCGATCTCAATGCGCGTAGAAATCCCGGCTACCTCCTCAAAATAGTACGATGCCACAAAGGCTGCATGCCATGACGTCCCACAAGCCACAAGAATAATATGCTCTATGGAAGAGAGCTCTTTTGGATCGAAGGAGAGTTCTTCAAAAATCGCTGTCTTATTTTCTTCATCGTAGCGCTTATGCATAGCATCTCTAAGGGTAAACGACTGCTCAAAAATCTCTTTTTCCATGTAGTAGTCGTATTTCCCCTTAGTCAAGATATTTTCTTGTAGCTGCAGGTCTTGTTTATGTTTTTCGATGACCTTACCCGATCTACTAAAAAACTGAGGTTTTTTTCCTTTTATTAGGTGAGCGATCTCCCCGTCGGAGAGAATGTAAATATCTAGTTCATAAGAGGCAAGGGCATTGGGATCTGAAGCAATAAATAGCTCTTTGGTATCTGAGGAAAAACCCACCACTAAAGGACTTTTTTCTGCTGTGACAATCATCTCATCTGGATGATCTCTTTGGATGAGAGCGACGGCAAAAGATCCTTCTAAAAGAGAAAATACCTTTACTGCAGTTGCAAACATGTCTCCTTGATAATGATAGCCCAAAAGTTGCGCTATCGTTTCCGTGTCCGTCTCTGAAGAAAAATGCACCTTTCCACTCTTTGCTAACTCCGCGTGCAATGCGGCATGATTTTCAATAACACCATTGTGCACCACAGCAAAGGCCTTATTCTGATCCAACTGAGGATGTGCATTATCTTTGGAAGGTTTGCCATGGGTGGCCCATCTCGTGTGAGCAATGGCGCCATAAAGGACAAGCCCCTGCCTTTTTACTACCTCCTCTAAGACACTAATTTTCCCCAGCTCTTTACATACTTTGATCTGCCCCTCTTGCACGCCGGCAATGCCTGAAGAGTCATATCCCCTATACTCAAGCAGCTTAAGCCCATCAAGACAGATCTGCACCCCATCTTTAGGCCCTAAATAACCAAAAATACCACACATACAAAAGACCTCTTTTCCCTCTTGTTAAACAAAAACCAAATTAAAATGGTATTGAATATTAATTTCAGTAGATATATCTCACAGATAACACGCAATACAATCCTGTGAGTTTACATGGATAAAAAAGCATGGGACAAACTAGAAAAAGAATATCTAGACTCGGTCCCTGCAAAAATTGAGAGAATCAAAGGATTCATCAATGCATTGAAAAAAAAATGGGATAAAGAAACCCTTACCGCCCTCCGCTTTGACGTGCATAAACTAGGGGGCAATGGAGGCGTCTATAGCTTTATGTCCGTTTCTGCTTTATGCAAAGAACTAGAACCTGAGCTCGTTGCTCTACTAGAAAAATTTCCTCAGGGCCCAAGTGACCCACAGTTTTTCTCTCGTCTTGATACATTTTTGCACAACATAAAGCAGGGATTTTCCCATAAAACACCTATTTCCACTCTGATCATCGTTGATGATGACGAGGACCTACTAAAAATGCTCACAATCGCTTTTACAGCAGAGCAATATTCTGTTATCACCTTTGCATCAGGAAAAACTGCCGTCGAAGATTTAACACAAAGCAAGATCCTCTCCTCTGCAGATCTTCTCATTTTGGATAGGCTGCTTCCCGACATGGATGGCATAGAGATTCTGAAAGCGATAGAAAAAAAATTTCCCTCTCATTGTCCTGTACTCTTTCTCTCTATGCTCTCAGCAGAAACAGATGTCCTATCAGGTCTTAAGGAAGGGGCCATAGATTATATCACAAAACCTTTTAGCCTAGACATACTCATGCAAAAAGCTCGCACTCTCATCCGTAAGGCAAAAGAATAAACACTTGTAAGGAGAAAAAAATGACTCAAGGGAAAATTATTATTATTGTAGACGATGACACTGACCTTCTGAAACGATTGGTCATTGCTTTTGAAGAGGAAAGCTACGAGGTAAAGACTTATTCAAGAGGAACGGAGGCCATCCGGGACTTGGTAGAGAAAAATGCACTGGCCTCCGCGGATCTTGTCATCCTAGATCGACTCCTTCCTGATATGGACGGCCTAGAAATCCTCAAAACCATTGAGAAAACACACCCTTCCCACTGTCCTGTGATCTTCCTTTCTATGCTCTCCTCAGAAAAAGATCTCATACAAGGATTAAAAGAAGGCGCCATCGACTATGTGACTAAGCCATTTAACTTGGACCTGCTCGTATTAAAAGCAAAGCGTCTCATTAATAAATGAAAACATTAAATCTATTCTATTTAGCATTTATTATTGAACTATCCATACTGGCCGCTTGCTTCCTTTTTCTGCTGGCAGATGAGCTTTTATATTCCTTCTCCAACAAGAGAAAAAGACGAGTGGAAGAAAAGCTCACAGCCATCCTAATGCAAGAGATGCTTCTTAAGACACGAACCTCCCCTCTGAGAGTCCCCCATCACTTGAACCGAGCAGATTCTTTACTCATCGTCTTGGAAAGTTTTAACCATCGATTCAAAGGAAGTGATTGGGATGCCATCAAAGAAGAGATCCTCACTCACTTCCTGATTCCCTATGCTAAAAAATGGGCCCACAGTTTCTTTTGGGAAAAAAGGCTATTCACTGCGCGGTGCGCAGCCCTTTCTCCTAAGCTCATCGACAAAAAAATCATTCTCTCCTTATTAGAGGACTCCTTATTCCTTGTCAGAGCAAAAGCCTACACTGCTGCCACAGAAGTAGCAGACCTTGACGTCGTACATTTCCTTATAAAAACAATCTGCAAAACGCAAGGATATGAACGTTATCTGTATAAAGACTTGCTCACCTCTTGCTCCACTGCTGTCTTTCAACATATAGAAAAGATTGCGGCAACAGCTAAGGATACACAAGTGTATCTTATGTGCTTAGATCTTCTCTCGACGAGAATTTTTTCTATCGCTTTATTTTCCCTGACAGAACTGCTGCAAAGCACGAATAGAGAAATACGTCTTGCAGCCGTAAAAATTTTAGCACACAACACCCAAAAGGAATCCTATACAATTCTTCTCTCTCTGATTGATGATGACAACCCCCTCATCAGACAAC